>CAZTPV010000126.1:0-4052 GCA_964615085.1 uncultured Desulfurococcales archaeon | reverse complement strand
CTAGCTGCTATATGTCCTACTTTCTGGCCTGGTGGAGCATTTCTTGATACTGTTGTTGGAAAGCTTGGACTCTGGTGACTACCACCACCGTGTGGGTGGCTTACAGCGTTCATAGCTACTCCACGTACCCTAGGCCATTTTCTTGCTTTAACCTTCCACTTGTGGTAAGCTGCTCCTGCTTTAAGCAGTGGTTTTTCTAGACGACCTGCACCAGCAGGAATTCCTATAGTTGCTCGACAGTCATTAGGTATCTCTTTGGATTTCCCGCTAGGTAGTTGGATTATTGTTTTGTTACCACTTCTACCAACTATTAGAGCATAACATCCAGGGGCTCGCGCAAGTTTACCACCATCACCAGGACGTATTTCGACATTGTAGACTTGTGTACCTTCAGGTATCTTACCTACTGGTAAAATGTTTCCGTTAGCTATCTTGGCGTCTGGACCTATTTCGATTATTTGTCCAACATACATTCCCTCTGCAGCTGGAATCCAGAAATCAACTCCATTCTCGAGGACTATGTGGGCTAGAGGAAGCCATCTCCCCGGATCATGAACTAGCTCAACTACTCTACCACGTAGGGTAGCAGGTGAGGGTGGAGGATATCGAGCTGGTGCAGGGTGGAGCCATGGCTTGCTCCTAAATGTTGGTGATCCTCGACCCATCCTCTGTACTAATATTCTTTTACCCATTCCATGCCCCTCTCATCTATGCCAGCTACTAGGGTGTTAAAAGCATTAATGGTGTTAAATTGACACTAGGTCTATGGATGCTAGTAAAGGACGAGGATCCCATTGATATCTTATAATTGCTTCTCCCCGCTTTAGCCAACTTATGCGCTGCCTTAATGACTCATCTAAGCTAAGAACTCTTGATATCGCATTAATGTACTTTTGATCGTGTGAGCCAAATGCAATAACTATGGATACGTTATTCCATAGTACTTCAGGTAGCTCTTCAGGGTTTTGAGTCGCCATTATAACTGATATACCGTAACTCCTACCTTCTCTTAATAGCCTTGAAATTAGCGACTCCGGTAAGGATGATAAACGCCAAGCCTCATCAATCAGTATTGCAAGTCTTAAGTTATCAGCTGGAGGTAAAGCCTCCATATATGACACTATTAGGGCTAATACAGCTGCTAGTGCAATATTTCTTTGCGAGTCATTAAGCATGGATAGGTCGAGTATTAGTGGCTCCTTCTTTGCTACTATGCTATTAATGTTGATGACCGGGCTCACTTCTTGACCAATGACTGAACATAATATTCTCGAATCAACGCCTATCATTCTTAACTTCATCCTAGTACTTACTGCGTATATGTTGTCGTGATCGTGGCAAAAGCTTAAAGCATCTAGCGAGGCTTCCTCATGTACACTTAGATCTAAGCCTGAGGATAGGAGAAGGCTTAAAGGATAACCCTTATCCATGACATTAGCAATAAGCTTGATAAGCTTCTCAGAGTTGAATCTAATAATGTTTTTTAATCCAAAACTTTCCATGTATAACGTCAAATCGCCCTTAGGGTCTATGGCGATAACCCCACTATAATCTAAAGACATCATTCTAAGCATTAAGGTTGCTAGAAGGCTTGTCTTCCCTCTACCTGTAGGACCTAAGATAGCTATATGCCTAGCTCCTTTCTCCCAAAGATCTATGTATAGTGGCATGCCGGTTGATAGCTCCTTGCCGATGTAGATCCCACTACTATCTATCCTCTTGTAGTATCTAACCATGGAGTCTATGAACTCACTAATGCTCTGCACATCAGAATACTCGCCAACCATAAATCCTGATTTCATTAATTTAGTCAACCTGTCTAGATTAGTCTTAGAGGATTTACATCCATGCCTTGATAGGAACGATATCAGTTGGTTGATTAACTTGTCATCATCATCAACGAGAACGAATAAGCGTGCTTTAACAGCGTTACCCCTTGATACGATCTTTGAATAAGTTTCCTCTAGTATCTTTAACTTCAACTCTATAGTCTTATTTGATGGAGTTGTTTCAAGCATAACCTTGTAATTCAAGATCCTTGACTCTAATTCTCTCAAAATATTTCTCCACGAGACCTCTTGAATTAGAGTAACTATACCCCTTACCTTATGATATCTTATTAGTTCATCGACCAGCTTAATAGAGTCAGATTTTAGGATGCAGAGAGGATCTTCAATATCGATTACACCGATCGAGCTAGTTTTTCCAAGGTGGAGTTTCTCACGAATCAATAAATGCTTCTTACCGCTGAGGATATAGGATAAGAGTAGGCTAATACCACCAGCTAATAAGATTATAATTGAGACGTCCATGGCCTTCACCAACTACAATGGTATTAGCATACGTACACGATCACCGCCAATGAATCTAGCTAACCCAAACACGAGAAGCACATCAAGCGTGAGGAACATTGCAACGACTATGTCGAATCTTATGAACTCCCATGCAAGTGCAGTTATCTCGTTAAATACTGGTATGCTGTGCGTTAAAGTGTACTGTGTCTCCTCAACTTGAGGGTATATGATTTTACCTTCCTTGTACTCAAGTATGATGCTAACTGTTGAGTTCTTCGTAAAGGGTATGACACTATAGTATTGAGTGTAGACGTTTACACCTCTCCACATATACGATAGTTTTGGTCCTGGCACTATGGTTGCATTAAGTACTGTGACGATCTTTAGTAGATTAGTTTCAGCCATTGATAGGGCGAGCGTAACGTTTGAGTTTAGGCCATGAATCTTAATGATAACCTCATTATCAGAGTATGGATAAGCGTGAATGCTACTATAATTCCCCCTAACATATACTAGGGTTTCAGGGCAAGGTATAACAACTGGTATGAGTATATCAAGCCTATAATCAGCTTGGGGTATGGATGTATCTACCTCAAGGTCTTCCGGGATACTTACGTTCTCACCTGCCCTAAAAGTAAATCCTAAGTACTCAACGTAGAGTGTGTAGCTTCCATACGGAATTCCCTTATCTGGTCTTCCAGCTAAATACTCGCCATTCTCCCTCGCAAGGAATGTAAATACTTGTGTTGTATTGCCTTCCACATGCTTAAAAGTCACTATTGATCCTTCAGCAAGCCCATAGATACCCTTTACATAGCCCCATACATATGCAATGGATGGAGCTTTTACGGCTACCCTAGGCTCTAAGGAGCCATAGATGTATAGAAGCCAGTAGGGGAATAGAGGTAGCAAGAGCTCATTAACAATAATAAATGCTATTATAGAGGCGCCAGCAGATCTACCGATTCTAAATGGTATGGCATAGAGTATTAAACCAACTATAAAGAGTCTAGTCCTCGCATTTGCTATAATAGATGCGAGGGCACCTAAGGTTACTACTTCACCCATAGTGATCATTAAAGCGTAGGTTATGGGGGAGAATATCGCTGATATATTGAATCTAGCAACCAATGAAATAACTGCCGAGAATCCTTTTATCAATGTTAACGCGATAATTATTATATCCTGAACAAACCTCGTAATTAAGGCTGTGACAGCTAAGGATCCTCCTATAACTTGTCTAAGTTTATCTATAGCAACTAAAATTCCTATATTAAGGTATGTTAATAGAGCTGATATAAAACCATCCTGTATTAATATTGGAGCCCATCGCTTAAAACTTCTAATAGGCACTGGTATAGAGTATATGAGTACGCCTATGTAGTATGTTAGTATAGATAATAACAGCGCTATGTACAATAATGGATCCATAGCTTTTAGCACCCACCTATGGTACTAGAGTTTGATTAACACCCATGCTTGAGGCGAGCATTGAGGCGACATATGATATTAGGGCAAACACTGTTGTGCCTAAAGCAAGCCAGAATGCTGCCCAGATTGCATCCTCAATTATACTTTGACCTGCCCTCTTGAGCCTGAAGAACGGTATTGGAGCACCTTTTATTAGCCATCCTATACTCCATGCTAACATGAAAAGCCCCCATGATATACTTGCAACTCTAGATGTTAGAGTAACTATGAAATTTGCTAGGTCACTCACCATTGAAGCCCCAAGACAATACCGTTACTAAAATAAGC
>CAZTPV010000125.1:0-3917 GCA_964615085.1 uncultured Desulfurococcales archaeon | reverse complement strand
AGGCAAGACCACTATTCTGTACAAAGCCTATACCTCGCCAAGCTGCATCAACAACCTTGAAGCAGCGTTGTATAGCTTGCTGGGCCTTTAGATTACCCTCCCATCGAACAACTCTTGAGTACTCATTAACTAGCCTAGCCTCACCACGGCATAATTGTAGTAGGATTTCAAGTATCGCTAAAAGTACGTCGAGAGGCTCGAAACCTGCAACAACAACTGGGACACCATACTCCTCGGCAACAAAACTCCACGCTTTAGCACCAATAATAGATGACACATGGCCAGGTGCAATAACCCCTCTAATAGGATTCCTCCTATGAACACTAAAAGTGTACTTCATAATTGGTGGAGTAAGTCTGTGAAGACTAATTACCTTAAGGTTCTTGGGAGTAACACCTCTAACTAGTGGTGAAGCTACAGCAGGAGCAGTGGTTTCAAACCCTATGCCTACAAAAAGGCTAGGTCTCCTATCCCTCTTAGCAAGCTTTACAGCATCCATAAAGCTATAGACAACCACGACATTAGCTCCTAGCGCTCTAGCCTCCTCAAGGCTTCTAGCACCATACCTTCCCAATCCTGGAAGCTTATACGCATCACCATAAGTATACACTACTATGTTCTCTTCCAAGGCAACTCTAATAATCTGGTCAATATAATATGCTGGTGTGATGCATACTGGGCATCCAGGGCCAGCAACAAGCTCAACTTCTTCTGGCATTAGGCTACGAATACCGTAATGCGTTATAGTATATTCATGTGTACCACAGAAATCCATTATCTTTATACGATCACCTACAACTCTATAGGCTATACGTGCTAGCTTACGTATCCTCTCAACAACCATTCTTGCAGTACTACTAGATCTAAGCCAGCTAAGATTCAAGAGACTACCCTCCTCTCTATCGAGAATACTGTTAGAAACAACTCTAATCTAGATAACTTAGATTAAATTAGTCCTTTAAACCATACTATAGCTGGGTAGACTAACTTGGTGGTGCACCATGGTAAGAAAAGTAGTGTTCCATGTAATGAAGGACATTATTGATGAGAATGTTAAGCTAGCTAATGAGCTTCAAAAAGAGTTTAATGAAGCAGGAGTAAAAGTACTGGAGTTTCTCGGAGGACCTGGAAGCGGTAAGACAAGCATAATCGAGAGGCTAATACCACTGCTACTCAAAAACTATGAGCCTAACGAAATAGGCTACATAGGCGGTGATATAGCAACATCATTTGACACTGAGAGAATAGCAAGGTACGGCGTAAGAGCGGTTCAAATAAATACTGGCGGTACTTGCCATCTTGAGGTACGCCATGTGAGGAAGGCTATAGAAGCTCTTGGAGGCTTGAGAGGACTTAAAATACTCTTCATAGAGAATGTTGGTAACCTCATATGCCCCTTCTCCTTCCCACTCGGAGCTCATGCAAGAATACTAGTGCTTGATGTAGCGTCAGGAGAGGATAAGCCTCTTAAGCATCCAATGAGCGTTAGGAAGAGCGACATCATAGTTGTGAATAAGATAGATATTGCTAAACCCTTAGGAGTTGATGTGGAGAAGATAATCGAGCTTGCAAGGAAGGTTAACCCTAAGGCGCCCATAATGCCTGTAAGTGCTAAGACTGGTGAAGGTATAATTCAGCTTTACAGCCTACTTAAAAAACTATTAGACATCTAGATATAAAGCTAGGTGATTAGCTAGTATGCATGAAGCAAGTATAGCACTCTCAATACTCTCAAAGCTTGAGGAAATAACATCGTCAGCAAAGAATGTGAAGAGAGTTACGAGAGTGAAGATTAGTGTCGGAATGCTAAGTATGGTTGACATAGAGGCGCTTAAATTCGCTCTCGAAGTATTATCTAAGGGGACCATAGCCGAGGGTATGAGAATAGATATAGAAATCGCTAAGCCGAGATTCAAGTGTAGTAGGTGCCAACATACGTGGGTTATGGAAGATATCCCTAATAGTCTTACAGAACTAAAAACAATCCTTCACCTAAACCCCGAGGTTATAGTCAACTACCTTCAATGCCCTAAATGTGGGTCAAGAGATGTTGAGATTATTGAAGGCTCTAGTATAATACTTCAAAGTGTTGAGGTAGAGACAGCCTAGACTATTGATGGTAGTGGTAGTATACCACCCAGGTAGGCTACTAACAGTATTGCTAAGCTAATGAAGGGTACACCAATATTATCGTCTATGACACCCCATTTCTCAATAAGCCCTGCTATCAGGGCTATAAGCGCTCCTATCCAGCCGAAGAGAAGGTATCCTATGGGTATTGACACTAATAGGAACCCTATAGTGCCATCCCAGCTCTTAACCCTCCTTCTCTGCCTTACACCTCTAATGATTCCAGTAACTCCATCGCCAAAGCTCATGAGGAATAGGGGGTACACTGCCAGCCATACGTTAAAGGGCCATGCAATTAGGACTGCTATAGCCCAACTTAGGCAGTAGTATACCTCACTAATATTCGTTGGGTCTTGGAACCAATACATCAACTTACCGGTTCTATGAGGGATGTAGGTGTATAACGCGAATAATATACCTAGGAGGAATGGTATCCAAGGCTCTTTGAATACGAAGGGTACTAGTAAGGCTACAAAGCCTCCAGCAGCCATATGTATTATCTTCCTCGCAAAATAGACTCCTACCCCTTCACCCCACCTCCCTTTAGCCCATAAGTAGCACCATTTAGATAGGTAGTTTACAACGAAGTACACCCAGACAGCAAGCACCATAGCATACGCTATGTCGTGAGCTACCATGCTTAAAGATGGCATGTAGCACGATAATCCAGGCATGGTGCAACAACCTCAGCTGTGGAGAAGCACTTATGTAGTTACATTAAGTAGTTAAGGGGTCTTAGCTAAGCTATGCCTCATATACGACTATAGACGAAGTTGATGAAGGGCTACTGGCTAAGAGCTTATAACTGGTTTAGCGAGTCCTCCCCCTTAAAAACCCTCCATTAAAGCATAAGACACGGTATGGTGGATCTGATGCGCCACATACTAACTATAGATTCCCTACAATCATTCATAGGTGAGAAGGCTAAAGACCCCTATGGTAGAATTGTTGGCCGTGTCGTTAGTATTGAGAGTGAAATAGATGGCACTGTTAAAATGGTTGCAATAGAGGATGAGATGGGTAGAGTAAGATTCTTTGAAGCTGAGAGAATCCGTATAAGTGATGGCTGTGTTGTCTTAGAGCCTGACTGGAAGGTTGAAGCAACTAAAATATTAAACAACTACAGAACGGCTATAAAGAGGCTTAAGGGTCTTGAGGAAATTTACAGCAAGAATAGTATACCAGTAGCACTTTATAAGGAGATGAGATCAAAGCTTGAAGCAAGTATAGAGAGGTTAAAAGCTAGCGCTAAGAAGCTTAAGGAGGAGATTAAGAGGAGAATAAGAGAGATTGAAGATGAGAACTTTAGAATCGATAGAGCATTAGCAGAGCTTCAGGTCTCCTACTTTGCGGGAGAAATAGGGGAGAAATACTACAAGATCGCACTTGATGCACTTAGAAGCGCTAAGGATAGTAACAGCAAGGAGATTGGTGAGATGAAGAAGATACTAAACGAGCTAGACACAGTCATAGAGGGTAAATATGAGCCAAGAGTAAAGAGTGAAGCCGAGGAGAAGCCTACTGAGCCAGCTGAAAGAGAGAGAAAGGAGGAGTCTAGTGTCCAAGAATTTAAGCCCATACCAGTTAAAGTAGTAGGCTTAAGCTAGCATGATACAATTTCACACTTTCAAAACACTGCATAAGTATATTTTTAACCCTAAATTAACAGTTAAGCGTCATTCTCTCACTTCTCAGCCCTATACTATTACATAATTTCAATGGCTACTAAGGTTGTACTGGTGTTACACGAGTATATCTTCCGGTGTTTTCACCCCCTAGCCTACTAA
>CAZTPV010000124.1:0-5256 GCA_964615085.1 uncultured Desulfurococcales archaeon | reverse complement strand
ACTAAGACCTACAACAAAGGTTGTAACAGTTGAGGATACACCAGAGTTGAGACTACCACTAGAGAACTGGGTACAGCTAGTATCAAGGCCAAGCTACGGTATTGGAGCTGAGAAGATAGGTGAGATAAGCCTCTACGATCTAGTCAAGCTAAGCCTACGATACAGGCCAGACGTGATTATCGTTGGTGAGATTCGTGGAGAGGAGGCCTACGTGTTCTTCCAGGCCATGGCTACTGGGCATGGAGGTATGACTACTATGCACGCTGAGGATATTGAGGCGGCTGTTAAGAGGCTAACATCACCCCCAATGAACATACCAGCTAGCTACATACCGTTAATAAACATTGCAATGCTGATTAGGAGGGTTAGACTTGAGAGAGGAGTAGCGAGGAGAGTTACAGACGTCTGGGAGATTAAGGACTATGGAGCCTACATTAAGGTTTCACGATGGGATCCAAGAAGAGATGAGTTTAAGATAGAGCTTGACAAGAGCATACTACTACCATCAATAGCTGAGATGCATGGTGAGAGCGTAGACTGGGCTATAGAGGAGGTGAAGAGGAGAGCTACAATAATAAGGTGGATGGTCATGAAGGGTGTGAGAGACTACCGTGAAGTTGCTAGCATAGTTCAAAAATACTATGCAAACCCAGACCAGGTGTATCGCCGTGCAGTCGAAGAGCTTAGCGGTTAGAAGGCCTAGGGTAAGCGTAACAGATATTGTTGCTACAAGACTACTAGCACCAGTAGCAGCGAGAATAGTTAAAGCATTTGAGCTAGATAAAGCCATACGTGAAGCAGGCCTCAACATAATACCACTAGTCTACGCTTCAAGAATACTCTTTGAAGCCCTCATAGCACTGATAATGGCTGCTGTAATCTCAACACTACCCTTCATCCTCCCAAACCCACTACCACTAAGAATGAGGCTACTACTAGCATTCATACCCTACATAATACCACCACTCGTATTTGCTGCAGGTCTAACAAAACCATACTCTATTAGAGCTGAGAGGAAGAGGCTTGTAGAGGAGGAGCTACCATACCTAGCAGCATACATGACTACAATGGCTTATGGTGGTCTAGGGCCAGAGAAGGTCATTGAGAAGCTAGCCTACTCGAGAGTCTTTAGGGGGATTAGTAGAGAGGCTCGAATGATACTTAGAGACATAAAGGTGTTTGGACTAGACCCACTAACAGCCATTGAGCGTAATGCTGCAACACACCCCTCAAGGATATACCGTGACTTCATGACCGGCTACGTCACAACAGTTAAGACTGGAGGTAACGTAGCACACTACCTTGAGGTTAGAACCCAGGAGCTATTCCACCATAGGCTAGAGGAGACTAGGACTATTGCTGAGAAGATAAGCCTCCTAGTAGAGGTCTTCGTAGCTGTCGCAGTAGTAGCAACAATAACACTATACACCTTCTTCGTTGTTGGTAGCGTGATAAGGATAGCTGGTACATCAGGGTTAATCCCATTCATGATACTCTACAGCTTCGTGATACTACCAGCCTTCATAGGAGTCCTCATATACTCAGTCCACAAGAGCCTACCAAGAGCAGCTGTAGGAGCAGAGAAGCAGCTATACTCATCACTAGCAGTAACAGTTCCAGCAGCAATAATCGTAGCAGCAACAATCCTACTAGCATTCAACGTACCATTCAAAATAGCTACAAGAGTCATTGACACCGGCGTGGTAACAGGGATAGAGCTAGCTATCGTAGCATCCCTAGCAACCATATCACTAGGACCCATAGCATCATACCTAGTCTACCTGAAGAGGGAGAAGGGTATAGAGAAGCAGCTTGCAGAATTCCTAAGAAACCTATCAGAGATTAGGAAGACTGGCCTAAGCCCCGAAAAAAGCATACTACTAGTAGCACACAATAGGTATGGTAAGCTAACACCCATAGTTAGGAGGATAGCTGGAGCACTAACACTAGGAGTAAGCCTAGCTAAAGCAGTAAGGAGGGCTATAAGAGGCTACACCAACTGGACACTACTAGCAATAATGAAGATACTAGTGGATAGTATAGAGCTTGGTGGAGGGAGCCCAGAGACTATAGACGCTATAGCAAGGTATACTGGAGCGATAGCAGATCTTGGAGACGAGCTGAGGAAGAGGCTTAGACCATACTTCTACATGCCTTACGTTGGAGCAGTAATACTAGTAGTATCAACACTAGTACTACTACTAATGCTTGTACAAGCAGCAAAACCACTATCAGTCCAAGTAGCACAGCAAGGAGTACCAGTAAGATTCCTAGGACTCACAATCGCCGCCTCCCCCAAAGACATAGCAGTACTATCAGTAGCAACGCTAGCAGGATTAACCGTAGACGCATACCTCATGGGACTATTAGCAGGCAAGATAAGAGACCAGCTACTTGCATCAGGATTCATACACGGAGTAATACTGGCAGCACTAATAGCACTAATAGGACTACCAGTAACAATGATGATACTAACAGTAACAGGGTAAGAACAAGAGCATGACAGCAGAGGAAATAGCAACTTTTACAGCCTCCGCAAAACTGAAAAACTAGCACCACCCCTCTCCAACAACACTGAGGTAGAGGAGGAGGTAATAGGCTATGAAGAAGGGCATATCACCCGTAATAGCAACAGTAATACTTGTAGCAGTAACACTAGCAATAGCAGTAGCGATAATCGGCTGGCTATTCGGGTTATGGGGTAGCCTAGCAGGAGGAACACCACAGATATCAGTGCCATCAGCCTACATAGCACTAAGTTACAGTGGAGGATCTTTGTCAAAGGTTAACGTCACACTATACATAAAGAATAGTGGGGCTGGAAGCGACAAGCTTCTAAGAGCTGAAGTACTTTATAAAGGCACCGTCTATACATGTGGTCCTACACTATACTATGCTATACCTGGAACAACACCTTCGTCAAGTTCGCTTGGTAGTTTCGTCATACCAGCCAATACTGCCTATTGGGTAAACATCACCTGCAACACGCTCAAGACCGCTAACATAAAGCCTGGTGACTCAGCAGTACTCAAATTATACTTTGATAAGAGTGGTATAATGCCAATTAACCTAGTTGCTCAGAACATTACAGGATAACTCTAATAGCATTCTAGCTTTAACAAAACATCCATAACTCAATTATTTTTATTTTAAGGGTCTTGATTATGACTAATTGGGTGGAAACCATTAGAAGAGCACAAGCATCTATTATTGCTACTGTTATTCTCATCGCTATTACTGTTGCTCTTGGTGTTGCTATTCTAAGCTACATTCTTAGCTATACTGGTACGTCCTCCTATCGTGCTACAATCGAGAAGGCTGTTGCGCAGGTTGCTGGTGATACGCTATTCTATCTTGAGAGCTATAATTCTAGCTCCTACATTGTTGTGTCTTCTGGTGGTAAGACTGTTAAGGTGCCAGCTTACTGTTGGTATCTTGGGTTGAGAACTATAACTGGTCTACCTAGAGCCTATGAGTTGATTATAGCTACACCTGATCTTCGTGTGGTCTTAGACTCTACAAGTAGCTATGTTGTTGTTCGGTGGCTTCCCCCAGAGGGGTCGAGCTGGGTTAATCCTCCAGCTGTTAGTGTACCTGCTTCGAAACTCTATCTTAAGAGTCTTGTTGGAGCTTATGTTGAGCTTTCAGCTATAAATCCTGGAGTATCGTACTATGCTCCGTGGACCATAAACTATACTGGTACAGGTGTCCCCGGTCTTATTGAAACTTGTATCTCGTCCAGCTTTGTGAACAATCTAAATACTACCCTACAGGCTATACTTGTTTATGGGGTTGCTGGGGGTACTTGGTACTATGAAGTGGCTAGAGTGCCTTTGCAGAGGTCTTAGGTGTAGGAGGGGTGTTGCTGAGCTTATTGGAGCTCTAGTAGCAGCTGCCATCATAGCTGTGATAGGAGTCTACCTCTACTACTACGTGCAGAGCCTAGGGTCACAGCAGCTTCGCGCGCAGACACAGTACCTAACCTTCCAGGGTCTTAAGGCTCAGGAGGCGCTAGCAGTACTCTACAATGGCAACACCTATGTCGTTAAGAATGTTGGCTCAGTGCCAGTGGAGATTGTACGAGTCTGGCTTAACACGACGACACCAGTGAACCTTAAGACGCCAATACTGCTTAATCCAGGCCAGACAGTACCTCTCGACGTTATCGCTAGTGAGGCTGGTGTAGACCCATCAGCTATAGTTGCACTAGTCACTGCTAGGGGTAACGTCTTTACGCTCAAGAGTGGAGGCTACCTATCACCAGCGCTACTGAACGCTATTGAGCAGGCTGTTAAGCAGGCTCTACAGACTAGTACAGCTGCAACCACAACAGCCCCCCAGCCAGTACCATCAAGCGCGGCATCAGCTGCAAAACAGCTCGTAGAGAGTGAGGCTGCTGACGCTGCACTAGTAGCATGGGTTGATACTGGGAGGGAGATCGATCTAGGGAAGGCTAAGGAGGTTCTAGAGAACCTTGCAAGCCTATGGATCGAGGAAACACCCTTCAACACGAAGGTCAAGCGGGTAGCTAGTGTCGAGATAGTGAAGTGTACTAGCGACTACGTTGAGGCTAAGATAACCCTACTAAACTTTGTGACTAGAGACCCCATGTACGGTACAGTCTTCTTCTCAGACTACGCTACACCAGTCTACATGAGAGTCTATAGGAGGGGCTTCATAGTCGCATGGGTACCATACCTAGACCCACACGTCCTAGGACTACTACTATACGTGAACGCTACAGACGACCACAGCTATACTGGTAGCAGCTACTACCATGGGTGTGGATGCACTGGACTACCATCAACCGACGCCGCTATACTAAGCTTCCTCAAGTACTACGCTAGCAAAGCCGGCGTATCCATAGACCTAGCATCGATCAGGAACAGTATAAAGCACTACTCACCAGAGTATAGTAGTGCTGGAGCAATAGAGTTCCTATGGTTCCGAGGATGGGTATCATCAGAGTACACAAGCATGGAGATCTATGGTAAGGGAGAGTACACGGTAAGCAATCCAGACAACATACTAGCAGCATCATACATATTCCAGCTATACGGTAACTTTAGCTATCCAACCTATAGTGGGAGCAAGATGACTATTAGTGACAGTGATAGCCTAGAAATAGTCGATCTAAGCTTCTACGAGAAGGGTGTAAAGCTAGACTCAGCAGGACCACTACCAGTTCAGGTACTAGGGAAAGACACTTACCACGTTAAATGTAGTGGATGGTACTGGTATGTTGATGAGGCTAGA
>CAZTPV010000123.1:0-3843 GCA_964615085.1 uncultured Desulfurococcales archaeon | reverse complement strand
AAGCTAAGGATGCTAGTAGGCACGCTTCTATAGGTAGACAAATAATACAGTTGTACGCTAATGATAATTATCCCATAAAGTATTACAGCTACTGAGAACATTAGAACTATGAACTCCAAATACTCTACAAGCTTTTCTCCCAGTCCACTAAAGGACAATTCAAACAACCATAAAAAGAGGCTATCAGGAAACTAGAGGTTAAAAAATGGTACTTAAATGATAATAAACTTGAATGTGGAGGGCTGTACTCACTGAGCCAATAATGATGACTCCCTTAAGTGCCGAAGCTGTTCCTCAGCTGCCAAGTCAATCATCACGGACTCAGTTGATGGCGTAGTCATCACCTAAACAGCTCCTTTGTAGGTCTGTCCAGACTAAAAACACTTACTAGCAACATTAATTACTCCTATAGATAGGGTGTAGGTATAGTGCCACGATACATTGCCATAAAACTCCCTGACGATGTCTATAGAAAGCTCGAGGAAAGAGCCAGAAATCAAGGGTTCACATTAGTATCTGATTACATTAGAAACTTGATACTAAGAGAACTAGAAAAACCATCAATATCTATGCATGATATTGAATCTAGACTAAGTAGGCTGGAGGAGGGAGAACTAACCCCCCAACTCTACCAAAGAATCTGGGAAATAGCCTCAAGAGCTTTGAAAGAGAAGATAGGTGAAGTAGAAGCCGAAGGTGGAAGGATAAGCATCGAGAAGATGTTCAATAAACTTGAAAGAAGAATCCAAGACTTAATTAATCCATGGACAGCTAAGATAGACCAGCTTGCATCAAAAATAGCTGATCTCTACGAGAGAATAGAAGCTTTAGAACAACGATTAAACGAGGTTACAAACGAGGTGAAAGAGTTAACTAAGAGAACACACTACCATGCCGTTGAGCAAAGAATAGTTAAACGTAGATCAGCTATTGAAAGGCTTAAAGAACAAGGAGTTGTCTTTGAATCTGAAGTTAAATGGCTGCGTGATCGAGATCTATTCTTTGATAGACTCAGAAGAGAAGGAGCAGTAATAATAGACGTTGGTGGCGAACGCGTAGCCATAGATAAGAGGTTCTGGGAGAACTTTATTGACAAGATAGAGAAGCTACCAACATCCAATGAAGAAGAGATAAAGATCCTACTAACTGAGCCACAGTTTAAACTATTCAAGAAGCTTAGGGAAGCTGGACTAATATATTTTGACTCAACTAAGAAGTGTTGGAAGTTAACTGAGAAGATAGGTGAGAAGGCTTGAAAATACTTGCATGTATACATGACATCTCAAGTGTACAAAGACTAGTAGATTTCGTAAGAACGGCCTACGGCCTAGGAGCTGAAATGGTTATAGTGTCGAAGGTTTATGGTGCTGCAGCAGTAAATGGAGTACCAGAGGCAACAAAAATAGCGTTGAAGCTTAAGAAGGGATTAATTGTTGTCTCTAATCCACGAGACGTCATAGAAGCGAATATAGCTAGTAAGGAGCATATTATAGTCCTTGATCCCTCTGATGAAGCATGCCGAGTTAGCTGTGACGAGTTACGAAAGTTAATAGGTAACGCTGAAGCTGTGCTGATGGTGTTTTTTGGAGGCGACAATGTAGATCCTCAGGTCACCAACATCGGCAAGAGAATCTATATAAAAGGCATCAACACGAAGATTTCGCCAATAGCTGAACTAGCGCTAGTAACTAGCTGCTTAAAAGGTACCTTTTAACCTCTAATGCTATAGCTTCTGCTAAGGGTGGTGGCACAGCTTCGCCAACTTGATTATACTGTTCATCCTTCCCTCCAAGAAATACTTGGTCGTCGCTAAAGCCCATTAGCCTAGCTTGCTCCCTTACTGTTAAAAACCTGTTTTCATAGGGGTGTATGAACCTTGAGCATCCTAATACAGTAGGCGCTAGCTTATTAGGTTCTAATCGAATAAGATTAGGAAGTCTTCTACCTTCAGCACCTTCATAAAGTATTAAAGATTGCCCAGGTTTCAGCCTTGCTATTCTCTTAAGCTTTCTTTCGCTTAAAGGAGGTAATTCATGATTCAACGGCCACGAGCCTGGTGGAGGAAGATTTCTTAATGCTTGTGCAACACTTACCCTCTTAACTCTACGCCTAGGTCTAAGCTTAATGTTAGATATGAATACTCTAACCCTATGACTTGGACAACCATAGTCCTCAGCTCTTAGCACATTAAAGTACACGCGTCCATATCCTGCCCCTCTAAATAGCTTAGCTATTTCATCCTTTAATCCATCATCCATTATTGCTGGAACATTTTCCATCACAAACACTTTTGGCTTAATCTCACCAACTATACGTATAAAATGAAGCACTAGCTGACCAACTGGATCCTTATATAGCCTATCTAGAGGCAAAGGCTCACGCTTAGGATTAGCACCCGTAAAAGGTTCGCAGGGAGGACTCCCAATTATTACGTCAGGCTTAGAACCTATTAGTTTAAGCAAATCTCTACCATTGACTTCTCTAATATCCATAGCTATAGCGTAAGCTTCTGGGAAATTTGTTTTAAAGCTTCTAATTGCATTATAATCGTTATCTACTCCAGCTAGAATTCTAAATCCCGCTCGTTTAAATCCTTCAGAAAAACCACCTGCACCACAGAATAAGTCAAGAACTCCAGGAACTTTCTTCACGTATCTCTTCCTCCAACTTCTTAACATACCTTCTTAGCAGCTTTATTCTCGCCTCCTTATCCTCTTCCGGAATAAGCATAGAACCGCATCTAGGGCAAGTAAAGTTATACTCCATAGCTTCATCAAGGGTGTAGCGTATGTGGTCTAGAGGGCATATGTAATGGTATGTTCCTTCTTCAAACTCTAACCTCGTCTTAAGCAGATTAACAACAGCCTTCTTCCTATTAATTATGAGGGATTGCAATCCCTCTGAGTTAACTCTCCATTTGAAAGATACCTTGTTCTTGTCTATTGATCTAGCTCTCCTATAGACAACTAAACTCTTTTCCAGTAGAGCATTTAAGGCACGTCTAACGCTGGTCATCTTTAATCCTGTTTTCTCCGCTATCTCCTCCTCCTCAAGCTCTTTGTTCTCTTCAAAGAGTACTCTAAAAACTTCTTTTGCCTCCCTATCAAGTAGATTTTCTATGAAGGTATAAAGGTTTTCAACGTCTGTTTGGTTCACGGCTCTACACCTAGAGGGTCTATTGCACTCTTATCACTTTCTTGCCCCTTATTGAGGGAATGATACGAAGTTTTGCGTTCCCAAATTGAATTTTTAGCTCAACCCCTCTATAAAGCCTATCTAGGAAGACTGCTAGCGCAGAAACCTCACTATGAGGCTGATTACCTATAGCTACATTGTAATCTGCATTCTCATAGAAGAAGGGGGGTACTTTCTCAGCACCAACAACTATTAATTTTGGCTTCTTTGATGCTCTAATAGTCTCTATTATATCATCAACATTTATACCGTACATAGTTAAGTGGATAACCTCACCACCATTACGTCTCCAGTTAATCACGTAGCTACGACTATTAACACCACACTCTAAGTGCATTTCACCACCCCAAGTGTCTAGCACTTTCTTTATTGACTGCATTACAGTCTCATCACATACATCACCTAATATAAAACCATTAGCGCCAAAAGCCCTTGCTACAAGCGCTACATGAGTTGTTATTCTTTTATCACGTTGAGGCCTATGACCTATCCTTAACACGTAGACTTTCCCATACTCTTTAGCAGGGTGGCTAATCTCCATTTTAGCTCGTCAACCCCCCAACGTTTTAAGGCACTTACAGCTACAACTCCTCTAAATTCTGGGTATAACTTAGCTGATATACTCTCCACAAGCTTCACTCTTCTCTT
>CAZTPV010000122.1:0-2941 GCA_964615085.1 uncultured Desulfurococcales archaeon | reverse complement strand
TCCCGAGGGTAGGTTGGCCACGTGTTACTCAGCCGTCCGCCGCGCCCCCGCGTCCGGGGGCGCACGACTCCCATGGCTTAGTCCCACCCCGATAGCGGTCGGGTCCGGCAGGATCAACCGGAGTCACGGCCGCAAGGCGGGACCCGCGGCGGGGCCACCCGAGTGGTCCAGGGCTTAGGGTGGGGGTTGGACCAGGGTGGTTGGGGAGGCTGTAGGGCCCCCGTCGGGCCCGAGTCCCCAGGGGTAGGTTAGCGTCCCCTGGGGTTGCTCGGGCCCCCACTTGGTTTGGGGGTAAGTGTGCCGTGGTGTGTCTTAGCTAGTATGCCCGGTTTATAAGACTATCGTTAGAGTATCATGACGACCTATTTTTGTGGGGAGCTCTTTTAACGTTAGGGTTTTTTGAAGAGTTGTCCTACCTGTAGCCAGTAGGCTTGCTAGGTGTGCTGAGAAGGGGTTATGGCTTGACTGTAATGGTTAGGAGAACGGTGTTACTCTTCATACTTCTACTCACCATCTCTACGGTGTTATCGGTATCTGGTATTGGGCTTAGTCTGGCATACCCTAGTCCTAGTGTGTATCGCATCTATGGTAAACCCATCCTCCTCTCATACGCTTTTCCTAGATATGATAGTGTCTCAGTGCTTGGGCATGTTAGGGGGAGTGTTTTTGTTGGAGCTTTAAACCGTGATGGCGTTAGCTTAATCGCCTTACTTAACATCACCCCTAGACCTGTTACAGTTAGGGTTTTAGGGCCACTACTTGGCAGAGTTGTTGGTTATGCTGTAGACTCTATGCCTAATTCTACGAGGCTTGCCGTGCTAGATAGTATGGGGCTCCTAGTTGTATATGATCTTCAAGCGTATAAGGAGTACTACTTGAGAGCTCCGCTGTGTAGAGTCTCTAGGGTTTCAGTATCACGTAATACTCTCCTCGTTGTATGCCCCTATAATCCTCCTATGAGTGCTGGTATCCTAGGATTGTACGATATGAGTTTGAATTCCTTCACTTTCTATACGCCTGGTGTTTTAGGCTCCCTCGTTAATACTGGGTATCAGCCAAGTGTTATTGACGCTATACTGTCTCTAGGTTCTTGCAGCCAAGGACTATGCTATGGTGTTAGTAGGGCTGTAGGCTTTCTTGCTGTTGGCAGTTTCAATCTAACCATAATTGTTAGGTACTCGTTGGCTGGTGTCCTCCTAGTGCCTACGAATATCACTAATGTTATTGTTGTACTGTCTGGTGGTGGTCAACAGTATGTTCTTAACCTCCCTCTTAGCCCTCAGGGTGTTGCTAGAGCTGTTGTACCCTATTTCGCTACCAGGCTTAATGTTGCTGTATACATTCCATACGTTAATGTCACTAGCGTTGGTAATCGTACGGTTAAAAGACTATTCTACTACTTCACCTACTACCCTAATACCACTATCACTCGTGGAAAACTCACCTTAAGGGTGTATATCCCTACGCCTTTTAGAGTTGAGTATCTGCCTTTCCACGTTCCTAGACCTGGAGGTGTTTATCCAGCGTTTAGACTTGTTCCAAGACTCTACATGGCTTACTACTCCTCGGGTAGGATTACTGGTGTTGAGGAAGTGCCATTGCCGCTTAACATGACCTTGTACAGGGTTCTCGGGGTTTATAGTTTTCCGGTTTATAGTGTTGATGGCTTTAGGTTTGCAGTATTCTTAGCTGCTACGTCAAATACTGTTTCGGCTATAGGAGGTTCTAATTACCTCGTTGTAGCGTATCTGACTAGTAGTTTTAGGCCTGCAAGGCTTCCTAGATGGTTTGGTGTAATGGCTTTACCTGCGCCTCCATCGTCTATAGCTGTTAGTAGTGATGGTAGAGTTGTACTGCTATGTTGTAGTGATGGCAGTATACTTGTCTTCACTTATGCTAAGGGTGTTGGCTACAAGTTGTCATACACCTATAGGATTGCTGGCTCTAATCCTAAAGCTCTCTTCCTATGGCGTAGTAGGCTTGCCGACTTTTTCGCTATTACGTCTAATGGTGTTGCTGAAATAGTTGGCTTTGATCCTAAGGGTGTTAATCCACCAATAATGTACTTCAAGTATGTTGTGTTTAGAGGCTTTGTGTTTGCTGGGGCATCGGTATCGTATGGTGGAGGTCTACTTGTTGGTTGTCTGGGTAGGAGAGTCTATGTTGTCTATGGACTATCTGTTAGCAGGATTGGATTAGTTCTCTACTCTGGTGTTAACCTTGTAATAAGGCTTGTTGACCCCCTTTCCGGTGTTAATGTTAGTGGCGCTAGTATAACTATCTACTATCATGGTCGTCGTGTGGTAGTAGCTACAACTAATAGTAGTGGTAGTGTTGTTGTAGTAATGCTTCCTCCAGGAGACTATAAGGTTGTAGTTAAGCCTCCAGCCAGCTTTCCCTGGCTTTACGAGACAACTATCACTATTAGGATTCCAGCATCCTATGAGCCTAAGACTATTAGGTGTATACTAGCCTTGA
The DNA here is from genome assembly GCA_964615085.1 of uncultured Desulfurococcales archaeon. GTDB lineage: Archaea > Thermoproteota > Thermoprotei_A > Sulfolobales > Pyrodictiaceae > CAZTPV01. The sequence goes on along the minus strand of CAZTPV010000122.1, from coordinate 463 downwards.
GAACCGTGTCTACTAGTAGGCCCATTCTCCTCTCAACGACTAGAATGGTGGTGGTGCATCATGTTTTAGGACTTGAAACACCCTGCTATGGAGGGCCGCTAGTTATTGTATAGGCTCTCCTCGTGTTATGCTACTACACTGGATGTGAGTGTTGTTTAAGTGTTCTAGCTGCATCCTATGCTTTTAAGTCTTGTAGGCTTGTAGTTCATTTGGAGAGCGAGGGGTGTGGAGCTCGATGACGACAATGATTAAATTATTTGATAGTGTTGAGGACTTGTTAAAGCACGTTGAGGCTACAATCTCAAACTATAATAGGGTTCTAGCTGTGCTTCTACGTGTCCTAGACGAGTACCGTGTTTCTGCTGAGAATGAGAGGAGGCTGCAGAGAGTAATAGAGAGTGTTGTTGGCAAGAAGGCTCTACAGCAGGGGCTAGTCATAGACCTTGATAGTGATTCACACTTG
>CAZTPV010000121.1:0-2984 GCA_964615085.1 uncultured Desulfurococcales archaeon | reverse complement strand
CACTAATGCCAGGTAGCAATAGGCTAAACATGACTAATACTATTCCAACAATTATAAGTACTATGCCTATTACAAATAGCAAGTTTACTGGTAATCCTGCTGAAGCTAACGAAGAAGCCCCCATAACTCTAGCAACCTCCTTCACAGTTTACTGCTCCGCTAAAGTTATAGATGTAGCCGGTTATGAGTCTATACAGCCAGGCTGGTATTAAGTGTAGAAAAGGGATGAGTGTAGTGTATACAATACCCCACGTACCATGGGTTCCAACTAGGGATGACATCATCAATACACTATTAAAGATGTTGAAGCCTAACGCAAATGATGTATTCATGGATTTAGGTTGTGGTGATGGAAGAGTAGTTATAGCTGTAGCTAAAAAGTTCAAGATAAGAACAGTCTGCATTGAACTTAGGAAAGAGCTTGTAGAGAAGGCTAAGGAAGCAGCAGCTAAAGAGGGTGTAATCGATCTAATAACGTTTATTGAAGATGACTTCTTTAAGGTGAGATTACCTAAGGCTACGATAGTGTATATGTACTTACTTACAAGCGTTAACCAAAAATTAAGACCTAAACTGGAGAGTGAGTTAGCTAATGGAACTATAATCATCACCTTAGACTTCCCCATACCAGAGTGGCAACCTATACATGTCATAGAGCTGCCTAGAGCTTGGCAAAGGACCCTATATATTTACGTTAAAGGCTATTCTGATGTAGGCCATGCACCCCAAAAGGAGTATGAGAAGCTAATTCGCGCAAAGCTAAGTATATAGCAATCGATTATGGTGTAACAATCACTTCAACTTCACAAGCCTCCAGGTAGTCTTGCCACCAGGGTAGTCTAGTAACTGAATTCCTAAGGTAGCTAATTCACTCCTTATCTTGTCCGCTAAGCTATATAGCTTCATCTTCCTTAACTCGCTTCTAACATCCACTATTAGGTCGACAAGCTTAGAGAAGAGGTCTTCACCCACTCTCTCCTCAGTAAATACGTCTTCAAAGACTCCAAAGATTAACGAGAACTCAAGGAATAGTTTCAGGGCAGCATTTGACAGCGTATAAGACTCTAACGGTATTACATCCTTATTTACTAAGCTTACAAGCTTCCCTATTACGGCTATAGCCTCTGATGTAGCAAAATCGCTTGCTAACGACTTGTGAAAAGCCCTATGGAGTTTTTCTATCTCACTTAATGTTTTAAGTATCTTATCATCTAGCCTAGACTCTGGCTCAACTTTAGAGACAAGTCTTCTTAAATCTACTATTGCTGCTCTTATTCTTTGGGCAAAGTATGATATCGAGTTTATACCCTCTTCACTGAAATCTAAAGGCCTCCTATACTGAGCTGAGAGTAGCCACAATCTCAGTACGTCTGGACTCCATTTATTCAGTGCTTCACGCAAGGGTATTATATTGCCTAGACTTTTACTCATCTTTTCACCACGAACCGTAAGCATGCCAACATGAACCCAATACTTTACCCATGGCCTTACACCATGGTATGCCTCACTTTGAGCTCTCTCGTTCTCGTGGTGGGGGAATTCAAGATCTTGACCACCACCGTGTATATCTATCCTACTGCCGAGATACTTAGATGCCATTACACTACATTCTATATGCCATCCAGGGCGGCCACGACCCCATGGAGCCTCCCAATATGGTTCACCAGGCTTCCATGCCTTCCATAAAGCAAAGTCAAAGGGGTTCTTCTTCTCGCGAACAAACTCCTCCTCTTGGCTCCATAGCTCTGGTTCTTTACGTCCACTAAGCTCTCCATACCATTGGTATTTAGTTACGTCAAAGTATACGCTGCCACTAGGAGCTATGTAAGCATAACCTTTATCGATGAGAACTTTAATGAACTCTATTATTTCTTTAATATGGCTTGTGACTCTAGGATGAATATCCACGCTTATATTAAGTCGCTTAAGGCACTCAAAGTAGTCTTTAGCATAGTAGTCTGCAATCTCTCTCCAGTCACGATGTTCGCTTTGCGCTCTACGTATAATCTTATCATCTATATCAGTTATGTTTTGAACATGGATAACATCATAGCCTATAAACCTCAGATACCTCTTTAACGAGTCAAAGACAACGTATGTTCTAGCATGACCTATATGAGTGTAGTCATATACTGTTGGCCCACAAACATACATTTTAACTAAGCCAGCTTCAAAAGGCTCAAATTTCTCAACTCGTCTTGACAGAGTATTATAAATCTTAAACTCTGCTGCCATAACTTCTACCTCATCACCTAATCTGTTAAAAATAACTAAATTAAAACGGTTACGATGACTAACCTAAACTGGAGCAAGTATGTCGTAGTCAAGGTAGAATAGCATGTCTGCACTAACAGTCAAGGCTAGCTATGTTGAGAGACTACTTAAAATGAAGGAGAAATTACAAGCTGAGATTGAATCTAAGTTAGAGCCTAAAGAAGTTCAAGAAGCCATAAGTGACGGCCATGCCAAGAGAGAGCCAAGACCTTGTGGCCTAACGATACACACTAGTACTGGGTGTAGTTATGGATGCATATACTGTTATGTCCCTGACATGGGCTTTGAGATGAAACCGAAACCATATAAGCTTAATGGGCTACAGCTAGTCTACGCATTAGTATCAAACCCTTACTTTGTGCCAGGAAGAGAGGGGACGTTACTAGCTGTAGGCTCGGTGACTGAGCCTTTCATGGATATATCGAAGGACAGAACATTAGAGTACCTAGAGTCCATAGAGAACTATCTTAAAAACCCTGTCCAACTATCGACAAAGTCTATAGTCGATGAAGATAGCGCTAAGAGAATAAGTATGAAAGCTGACAGGAACATAGACATACTCATATCAGTAACGACATTAAGATTGCATAAAAAGCTTGAACCTAATGCTCCTCCTCCTAGGGATAGACTGGAATCGGCTGCTATACTTGCTAGATACGGTATATGCACTACACTATTTTTAAGACCAATAATTCCGGGGATAACTGACA
>CAZTPV010000120.1:0-3006 GCA_964615085.1 uncultured Desulfurococcales archaeon | reverse complement strand
CTCATCCAAAGGAGATTAGAGAGATGATCTTACTAGCATTAGAGGGGAGATTTACAGAGGCCCGCAATAAGTTAAGACAATTAATGGTTAACTACGGTTTAAGTGGTACAGACGTCATTAAGCAGATTCATAGAGAGGTATTCAGCTCTGAGCTAAAGTTACCAGAGGAGCTTAGAGTAATGATTGCAGATTATGCGGGTGAGATACAGTTTAGGCTAGTTGAGGGAGCTGATGATGAAATTCAGTTAAACGCGTTCCTTGCCTGGCTAGCGCTACTAGGCAGGAAGCTAAAAACTTCAGTGTAAAGGCGAGGAACATTGAGCTCAAGACTACCCTGGACAATAAAGTATAGACCAAAGAGAATTGATGATGTTGTTGACCAAGATCAAGCTAAAAAGATGTTCATACCATGGCTAAGACAGTGGCTTACAGGTAGAATTCCAGAGAAGAAGGCAGCGCTCTTCTATGGTCCTCCAGGTTGTGGTAAGACTAGCCTTGTGGAGGCTGCCGCTCATGAATATAACCTTGAACTTATTGAGATGAATGCATCAGACTTTAGGCGAAAGGAAGACATAGAGCGTGTAGCTAAGATAGCTGCCACACAGCTAAGCCTCTTTGGCAGAAGGAAAATAATATTACTCGACGAAGTTGATGGAATTTCAGGTACTGCTGATCGCGGAGGGCTTGACGCTATACTAGAGCTTATTAATGTTACGCGACATCCAATAGTGATGACCGCTAACGATCCTTGGGACCAGAAGCTTAAACCGCTGAGAGATGCATCATTAATGATACCATTTAATAGGCTTAGTGAAAGGGTTGTAGTCGAGGTACTTGAAAGAATCTGTAGGATGGAGAATATATTTTGTGAGAGGGAGGCATTATACCATATTGCTCGAAGATGTGAAGGTGATCTTCGTTCTGCGATCAATGATCTAGAAGCTATTGCAACTGGTTATGGTAAGGTTACACGTGAGCTCGCTGAAGCACTAGTCTACTCAAGAGATAGGGAGTACTCTCCTTGGGAAATGCTAAGAAACTTATTTATGTCAAAGTATGCCTGGCAAGCTAAGAGGGCTGTAACACATACAAACCTTGATTACCAAACAGTCTTAGCATGGATTAACGAGAATATACCTAACCAGTACACTGATCCAGAGGATGTATGGAGAGCTTATGAAGCACTTTCCAGAGCTGATGTTTACATGGGGTATATATTCAAGACGCTCTCCTGGGACTTCTTAGCGTATGTGTTTGATATGGCTGGCCCCGGTGTAGCTCTAGCTAGGAGAAAGAGCAGGTTTAAGTGGGCTAAATACCAGTATCCAGAGAAGATAATCATGCTAGCAAAGACTAAAGAGGCTAGAGAGATTAGAGATGCTATTGCTCAAGCACTAGCAAATAGGCTACATACATCCAAAGCAACCATTAAGAGAGATGTACTTCCCTACCTAATGATAATATTTAGAGAAAGACCAGATTACGCTGCCAGAATAGCTATTGCCTACAACTTTAGTGAAAGAATGATCAAGTATCTAGCAGGACCTTTAGCTAACCAAGTTATTGAGCATGCAAGAAAGCTACTTATGGGGTTAGAGAAGCCTAAAACGGCTGCTGAAATTACTAAGAAGCCTACAGAAACAAAGACTGTAGGGACCATGGAGACAGCTCGTAAGAAAGCTGAGCATGAGGCTAGAAGACCTACGACTAGGTATAGGAGAACTACAAGAAGAAGTAAGACAGCTTCCAGCAGAGGGAGACAGAAAACATTATTCTAAACTCTTCTTAATCTTTGACACAACCTTTATATCACTAATAACTGTTGTAGGATACTGACCCTGCTCATCCTTCTCATACGCTTTAACCATGTCCCATACGGTTAAAAGTGCTGTTGAAACAGCTACTAGAGCCTCCATTTCAACACCTGTTTGGGCAATGGTCTTAACCATACTTTTACATGCAACATGCTCATCATCATCCACCCAGCATACGACATCAACTTTAGTAAGAGGTATTGGATGACAGAGAGGTATTATCTCTGGTGTTCTCTTAGCTGCTAAAATTCCAGCGATCGATGCAGTAATTAGGGGATCACCCTTCTCAACTTTACCACTCCTAATGAGTTCTATTGTTTTCCTTCTAAGCCTTATCCTACCATAAGCTTCAGCAACTCTATAACACGGTGTTTTAGATGTTATATCGATCATCGATGGTTTGCTCAAGACTTACTCCTCCAGGCTTTTAATCAAGTGGAGTATTAAGAGGACTTTAGGGTTATCTAGCCTAAGGGAGTACATTCTAATTCTTCCATACCTCTTCTCTGCTACTATACCTTGATTAACTAGATCGTTTAAATGCTTCTCTACATACTTATGGTGTAGCCTTGTCTCCCTTGCAATTCTAGTTATATTGGCTTCTCCAAGCCTCATCAAAACCTTTAATATCTTAACCTTACCCTTACTACCGAGTATGTCCTCGCCCAAGGCTATTCTATCCTCTTCTTTTCTATGATCTCCATAATCTTCTTCTCAAGTATGTCAAGAGGGCAGCCACTAATGCCAATTAGTGTGCTTTTGCCACGGTAGCCTTTACCTGAAATTCTAGCATCAATTATTCCTAGTCTCTTTAGGTCCATCACGTACTCGTAAACTTGTGTGTGTCTTCTAGGTGTTTCACCTAGCTCTTCACATATTTGATGATACTCTTTCTCGACTTCGCCTATCCTAACGTATGCTTCACCACTATGCTTAAGCCTCCTTACAGCAGCTAGTAGTACTAGTATCTCGTGTAAAGGTAGGTGGAATATGCTATCATAAGCCTGCACTATACTTGGGTTTGCCTGAGCATGTGCTTTCCTAACGTGGTCTATGGTTATTCTCTGTGCTCCTTCGTGATCTGCTATCTGGCCTGCTATGAGTAGCATCTCTAAGGCTAATCTAGCGTTACCACTACCACCATGATCTACACCAACTATATCGGCAATATATTTAAGAACATCATCACTTA
>CAZTPV010000119.1:0-2510 GCA_964615085.1 uncultured Desulfurococcales archaeon | reverse complement strand
TCAAGTTATCTTTAACCTTAACACCGATCTTATCTAGAAGATCATCAACCTTAGGTGTTAATGTAAAGAACAAGCCCCAGCCTTCTCCAGGTCTTGCTCCAGTCCTCTCTAGAATAAGCTCTTCATTTCTCGTCAAAGGCACTATCTTTTGAGCCTCTTCTATCGATATACCAAGACTAATAGCAAGATTAGGGACAGAATCTGTGTCAAGTGCTATAACGTTATAGCCTCTCTCTGCTAGCATGAGGCTTAGCGCAGCAGCTATAGTGGTCTTCCCAACACCCCCCTTACCTGCAACTATAAGTTTCAAACCACTCCTCCCTAACAACTATATAGCCGTGTTAAGCAGAGGTAAAAACGAATCATGTTATAGCATTGTTGAACACGTGTAATGCAGAGTGCTTGTTCATAGCCACCATTACTCGTATCTAGGAGTGGAGTTATGGGGAACATTTTATCCGAGAAGCTTATGGAGAAAAAGAGGGTGTTAGGTTGTGTGAAGCTTATATTGGCCAGCCTAGCCTCTTCCTCTTCTCCTCTATGTAGGCTATGATTGTTTCTGCGGCTTTCTTGGGATCCGGCTCTACATAGAACTTTCCTCCAAGGATTCCTTCAATATCCTCTGTCAGTATCTTAGTCACAGTTTTACTGCCAGCTACTGGTGGTGGTACTCCTAGGTGGACGAGTAAGCCACTAGCTACAAAGTATGTTCCAATGCTTACAGCCTTCTCGCTCATCCACTCTGGTGCTGAGCCTGCTAACGGTAGGTCAGAGATATCAACTCCAAGTTCTTCAGCTAGCATTCCTGCTAGGAGTAGCATACGGCTACAGTCAACACAGCTGCCCATGTGTAGTGCTGGTGGTATGCCAAGCTTTTCACATATACTACGTAGTCCAGGGCCAGCCATCTTAGCTGCTTCAGGGGTTAGAAGTCCATGCATTGCGGCTGCTATGGCCCAGCAGCCAGTACCTATTACAAGTATATCGTTCTTTATGAGCTCTTTAGTTAGTGTTACGTGGCCATATGTATGCTTAACCTTTGGATTGTTGCAGCCTACTATGCCTACAACACCCTTGATGACTCCATCTCTTAGAGCTTCAGCTAGTGGTTTTAGGCTTCCTCCTAACGCTGCTAGTATGGCTTCAACGCTAAAGCCTACTAGGCACTCTGTCTTAGCCTTTGGTATATACACTCTCTCTTTAACTCTATTCCTAAAGTTCTCTACAGCTATCCTTACAATCTTCTTAGCGCATTCATCAGCTTTCTCAGGCTCAAACTCGACATGGATTGCTCCTGGTATCTTAGCCTTCTTTTCAGTCGTGATTATCTTTGTATGGTAGCATTGTGCAACTGTTACTAGTGCTGGCATTATACACTGATAGTCAACTACAACAGCTTCAACAGCTCCAGTAGCTATTGCCAGCTCTTGCATTAGCATGCTACCTGCAATGGGGACACCTAGTCTCATGAGAACCTCGTTACCGGTACAGCACATACCAACTACATTAATTCCTTTAGCTCCAACTACTCTAGCTAGCTACTGCATTTCCTCACTTTGTGCAGCCTCAACTATCTTGAAGGATAGTATTGGGTTATGGCCATGTACGATAATATTAACCTTATCTGGGCTTAGAACACCAAGATTTGCAGTAGCCTTAATGGGTTTAGGAGTACCGAAGAGTATGTCACTTAGTAGTGTAGCCATCATTGAGCCGCTCCAGCCATCAGCTAGAGCTGTCCTCGCTCCATGGGCTAGGAGGCTTAGGGGGTCTGCATCGACGCCCATGTGTGTCCTATGCATGCACTCTACGATCTCCCTATCAATGTTTCTAGGTACTACTCCAGCTCTCATCCATACTTGTAGCCTCTTCTTAGGTGCTAAAGCCTTAACTAATGCTAATGGCTCTTCATCCTGCTTTGAGAATTCTCGCTCAAGTATGGCTGCTACATCTTTCGCTACATCCATTATATCTCTTCCTTCAACTGGTACGCCAAGCTTCTCTGCTAGCCATTTTAGCTTCTCTGGATCTGTTATCTTGTACGCCTTATTCCTCCCATAAGCAACATCCCTAAAGACGAATAGTATGTCCCTAGCGTGATCGCTGTGTGCAGCGGCACCAGCCGCTATCATTCTCACAATGTTCCTTGCAACTATCGTGTCTGCTGTCGCACCACATACACCCCTATCCGGTCCATAGCCGAAGGGGTCTATCCTACAAGGCCCCATAGCGCAGTTCCTACAGCATACTCCTAGGAGGCCGAAACCACACTGTGGTTGCTGCTTAAGAAGTCTATGCCAAGCTGTCTCAATTCCCTCTCTCTCAGCCTTCTCAATAAGTTCTGGGACTCCAGGCGTTATGGATGCCTCTTCGGGTTTAACCCTTACACGGATCTTGTACATGGGAAACCTACCCCTCTACAACCTTTTGCTCAGGGAGGGGATTAGGGAGGAGACTTAGTGAGGCTTCACGTGCAGCTAAAAGCCTTCTTGCAGCCTTCTCTCTAGCGT
>CAZTPV010000118.1:0-3704 GCA_964615085.1 uncultured Desulfurococcales archaeon | reverse complement strand
TGTGATGCTAGAAGTGTGGCTAAGTGTATTGCAGCTAGGCTAATCAATGGTAGTATTGATGTTGATCGTGCTGACTACATGTTACGAGATAGCCTACATGCTGGTGTAACCATGGGTGTTCACGATATTGAGCGAATGTTCACAATCCTAGTCATTGTTCCTAAACTGGTTTGGGAGAGTGGAAGAAAGCTACTAGAACTGGATGTTGGTATACTTGAGAAGGGTATAGCTACAATCGAAAACATGCTTCTTGGGAGAGCATATATGTATGCTGAAGTATACACTCATAATGTTGGCTCAGTATATGAGGCTATGGCGTCGCATTTATTGTCTCTAGTTATGACTAGTGTAAGCCAGCTTCCTGAACCCTACAATAGTTTTAAGATGGTGTTAAAGCCTTTAGAAGCTAGAGAGTGGATGAACATAATCATGAACTTGACTGATGACCTCTTCTGGAGCTTTGTTAGGAGGCTCAATGTTGATGATGAACTATTGAAGTTGATATCTCAAGGTGTGGCTGAGGCGTATGATGATGATAGTATTTATGAGCCAGCATGTATATCACTAGCCCTACTAGCTAATGGCCTCATGTCAAGAAGGCATGAACCTGCAATATACACGGTGGGGATGCAAGCATCTAAGCTTGCAAAACTCTCACTAAAGCCTATGGCTAGTTATCAACTACGTGAAACCTATAATATTATTGCTCGTAACCCACTAATAGCAGTCTCATACGCCTCCTACAGCATCTATGACCCATCAAGACCAATAATGGTGTTTAGGCCTCAAACACCTCTAGACCCAATACCATTGCACGAGGCTTCAGCCGCAGTAGTATCTTCAAGAGCTCCTCTCCTCCATCATGCAAAGTTCTTCATAGTACTGCCACCATCGAAATCCACTGACATTAGGCTACCTAGTGGCTGGATGTATCGTAGAGGCAAGATTACTATAAAGGATGTTTATAGGGCTGCTAAGAGGTGTGAGGTTAGTGAGCAGAAGGCTCTACAGTTAACCGAAAAGGCTCTTAACGATGCCCTAAACTGTGTATACATGTTCTCGAAAATAGTTTCAGGGTAAAGGCTATGAAGCTACCTGGATGGGGGAGCGTTAAGAAGGTTAAGCTACCCTGCAATAGCGAGGCTCTTAAAATCGTAGAATATGGTGTTGTTAGAAGGCTTTTAGTCGACCTTATAGCTGTTATAGTCGCTTGTAGCATTCCTATAGCACTCTTCGCCACTGCGTTAATACTATCTAGATCCATCCTAGCACTCCTTCTACTACTAGTAACAATTGGTATAACATTAATACTGGTTAGGAGAAGAGTTAACAGGATAAGAATGATTAAAACACTATTCAATATTGCTTATAATAACCCTAAGAGATTCTGCGGATTAAAGGTTGAAGAAGCGTTAAAGATGCTGAGTAGAAGATAAGCATTGAGTACTTCTGAAGCGTGAAAGCCTTGTACCCCCAGTTAACCAGCTACATTAGAGTCAATAAGCTAACAGGAGACATTACAATAGTCTCCAACATAAGGAGGCTTAGACCTAAGGAGTTTAAGAAGCCTAAAGAATTCATCTGCCCCTTCTGCCCTGGAAGAGAGGAGCTAACACCACCTGCTACAGCTGTCCTCATAATATCTGAGGGGAGGAGGACCATACTAAGGGATACTAATGAGCATAGGGTTAGAGGATGGCAGGCAAGAATATTCCCTAACAAGTTTCCAGCATTAACTACATCACCTCCTAAACCTTTACGAGACTCTCTAGAAGCTTATGGGTACCATGAGGTTCTCGTAGAGTTTCCTCAACACTCTCCAGACCCTCACAACGTTGACGATAAAACGTATTCACATGCATTATGGCTCTTGGCTAACCGCATAGCTGAGCTATACAGCGATGAAAGGATAGTATCAATAGTTGTCATAAAGAATAGGGGGCCACGTGCTGGTGCAAGCATACTGCATAGTCATATGCAGATATTTGCCTTACCTCTAATCCCTCCTAGACTTGCTAGAGAAGTTGAAGCGTTTAAGACTGGTTGTCCTCTCTGCGAGCTGATAGAGAACTGGAGTGAACTCCTAGTTCATGAAGAGAAAGAGTATGTTGTAATGGTGAATCCTGCTCCAAGAGCACCCTATGAGGTTTGGATTATACCTAAGCGGCACAAGCCCTTAATGGGCATCGAGGATGAGGATCTTCTAAGCCTGGCTAAATGCATTAGGCTAGTCACTAAGCTGTACGTGGAGGAGCTTGGCTACGAGGATTATAATGCATGGATACACGTAGCACCTAAAGGAGTAACAAACTTCCACTGGCATGTAGAGTTCTCTCCTCTCTCAGTAACGTGGGGTGGATTAGAAAAAAGCTCTGAAGCATACATTGTAGAGGTGCCTCCAGAAGACGCTGCTAAAGAGCTTCGCAGCCTACTGGCTAGGCTCTCGAGCAACTAGCCTCATGTAGGCTAAAACTTCTTTAGCAAAGTTAGCTGGTGTAAACCTCCAGGCTTTTCTAAGCGCATTCCTCCTAAGCTCAACTAGCTTCTCTTCACTCATCCTCAAGACCTCAATTATCAGTTTAGCTACCTCTTCATCAGAGTCATAGACAAAGCCGTCAACACCAGGGACGATGAGCTCTGCAAGCCCAGACTTCCTTGGGACTATGGGTATTGTTGCTTGGCTCATAGCCTCAACAGGAGCCATTCCGAAGTGCTCTCCTATCCTCATATGAACATACACTTTTGCTCTACGGTAAAGCTTTACAAGCTCTCTAGGAGTTAACGGCTTAGCTATGATCTCAACGTCACCTACCTTCTCAGCCTCGCTAACGAGCTTGTTAAAGTAGTCCTCGTATCTTGAATCCTTTATCCCCACTAACAGTAGCTTAGCATCTGGCACTTTAGGCTTAACATACTTCTTGTAGATTTCTAATAATACGTCAAGCCTCTTCTGTGGAACGAAACGTGCTACAGAAATTATCACGTTTTCTCTTCTCTCATCGATACTTGGCTCATCCCTAAAGTAGTCCCATTCTATGGCTGGATACACAACGTTACTCTCTATACCATAGTGCTTGTATAATGCTCTAGCAGTATAGTTGGAGTTCGTTAGATGTATATCAGCTACCTTGTACAAGTCATTGTACATGTTTGGAAACCTGTACATTCTTATGAAGCGAGGGAGATTCTCTCTAGTTAGCTCTTCCTCAAAGGGGAAGTGAATGTATATTGCTGTACCTAGGTTTGGACGAGCAGCTTTAAGCAGTAGTACATACAATGGTTCTTGGATCATGACTAGGGCTGCATCTGGATCATACTTCTCAACGAGGTATGTTATTGTGTATTGAACGTCCATTATCCTCTTATAGATCTCTCTTTGAAGTTCATCACCCCAATCAATTATAGCTCCACTATACTTGAACTCCTCTAGTACAACATTGTCTTTTGAGGGGAAGACCTCTCTTCTGTAGCCGGTTGATGCAACGATAACCTCATTACCTAGTTCTGCTAGCTCGTATACAAGTAGTCTTGTTAGCACCTCGCTGCCCCCAACGACATAGAGGTGAGGATGAATGATAAGTAGTCTCAAGGCTTGTTCAATCCCCTCTCTCCAGTAGGGTGTTGCTAGATAGCTTGTGGGGGATAAAGTGGATATTGTCATGTTAGCTGCTGTTAGGCTGTATTACCGGTCTTACTAGGGCTCA
>CAZTPV010000117.1:0-5909 GCA_964615085.1 uncultured Desulfurococcales archaeon | reverse complement strand
CCTAAGCTCCTCTACACCCTCCTCAACAGCATTACCTAAGACGTAAGTGTAGTATAGCTTAATGGTGATATTGTAGTTACCTGGTTTAGCATTGCTTAGTACGTCAAAGACTAGTACTAAGCTGCAAGTTGAGCCTGGAGCAGCGCCAGCAGTAATACATGAACCTTGTAGCTCTCTCATCTTCATCCATCTAGGCTTATAAGTTACTACTGGTTTTATTGAAGATATTCTGGTAGGCATTGTATTCTCGAAGGTAGCTATGAGTTGTAAATTGTGAGCTGTAGGTAGGACTGGCGCAGGTCTACCATTATATTCTACATGTTCTTCTACAAGTATTAGGGGCTCCTCTCTTGTAGTATTTAGAGTTAAGTGTGCTCTCCAGGATCCAGTATATGTTGAGTCTCCAAGCGATAGTGTAGCATTTAATACTAGAAGAGCCTTAAGACTTCGTACTCCATTGAGTCTTAACCCATTAAACGTTAATGTGAATACATCACCATAGCCTACCCTTAAGTTATTAGTGTAGACTAGTATCTTTGTTCTATTACCTCTAGTGCGTATATTTAATAGAATTAGCTCTGCCTTAACATTTACTAGAGTTGCATTGTTTAAGTTTTCTAATACAATCTTAACTGAGGGTGCTGTTGCGTTTGATAAGCTAAATCCATTAGCCCAATAGGTCTCCAACACTTTGAATATTATTTGAGGTTTTTGGACAGGTAGTATCAACGTTGAATTGTAAACAGCTATTGTATAGGCCTCTCCGTTAGTTATGTAAGCTTGAATGGAAAGTTTAAAGCTGTAATTGCCTGGCCTGGCGTTAACAGCGTCTATGTTCTTAAATCTTAGCGTATATGTATCCATGAATCCTATTGATACATCGTTATTTACTATGAGTATGGTTCTAGAGCCATTAGCTGACCTAAAACCTTGTGGTAAGTATAAGCTTGCTAGTAGCTTTACAATCCTATAGATGTCTCGATTCTGCAACAATACTATTATAGATGCTTGCCTTGTTGTCGTATAGGTATGCTCGTTACCCCATGCGTATGTTATTATCCTTAATTTGAGCTTGTATGGTGCCGTAATGTTTAGTGGAACCGTTGTTACGCTAGTGTAATTCACTTCAACGCCATCACTTGTCGTAAAGGTTGCGTTTATCTTAATAATTGATTTCTTAACACCTACTGGTGTATCCGGATAGATTGTTAACCTACCAACATTAACCCATCGTGATTCCCCAGAAGACATATTGTATAGTTTTACTGTGAAGTTTGATGGGGTAAAGTACTTCTTTGGTAGTATCACTGTTAATGTTGCTTCTCTTAATCTTAGAGTGCAATTGTTCTTCACTTCCAGCTTTAACAGGATGTTTCTACTACCTGGACTACTGAAAGGCTCTAATTTAGCTTTAATAATGTTTAATGATGGTCTTGGTAGCTTAGTGATTGTTATCTCGACTATATACGTATCGTAAAGTGACTCGTTACTTAATGTATAATATATTGACACTGTGAGAAGATATGTGCTAGGCTTAAGAGATCTACTTACATCAAAAGTGAAAGTTATGTTTGCATCCTCTCCTGGTTTAAGACTTGTAACTGGCTTTCCAAATCTTGTTGGATGAACGCACTTAGAGTAGAAAGTTATTCCGGGAGGACTATAACCTATACATGCGTGAACGTTTGTTACTTCTGTACCTCCGTAGGGGGCGTAGTATTGTATGTGTAGTAGTAGTTGAGCTCCACTACTACCAGGGTAGATGGGTCCGTGACTTTTGGAGTAGTACTCGTAGCCTAGCAGTACTATGCTATGAGGATAGTAGCTTTGTGCTTTAGCCTGCTGGTAGGCTAGTGTGAGAGTTACAGCTAGAAACACTGTAACGGTTAACATGTTCATGATCGCTGTTTTAATGACTATACTCTTAAGGGGTCTTCTCAATTTCCAACACCTTGCCATGGCCTTCTAAGGCGGTTATTTAGGTTCGACAATCACCATATTCCCATCTATAGTTACATCATACTTGAAGGCTTCAGCTAATCCTTTAACATATAGTATTACGTGCTTCGGTACTTTCGCTTCACTAGCTATGAGTATGAGTTTAGATTTCTCTTTAACAAGTGTCCCAAGGGGGGCCATGATTAACTCTAATAACTCTTGTCCATCAATTCCTAGCGACTTAAAGGTTCTTCCAATCCTCTTGCCTATATGGTATGCTGTTTCCCCGCTTATGTTGCATTCCTGGAGAAGTTCGGGAGGTATTGCTAGAATAGTTAAAGGTGCTAACAGTTTTACTAGTGTAGCTATCTTAATAGCTTTAGGAGCGTAAATGTCCCTCTCCTCAGCTTCTATTGCAGCCTCTATTAATGCCTTAACGTACGTAGATATATTCATGCCATACTTATGGGCAATACTCTTTATTTTATCTGCGAGTTGTGCGTCAACCATTAGTGATTTTCTTCTTCTCTCCGACAAGACGTTTAACCCACACTACTCTCTACGAGTCTATCTCCATGTTTAGGTGTTATAATTTGAATTTGGTGATTATGAGTCCCGGTGAATGCTCAAAGCTTATATCCTTAGCTTTAACCTCCTTTAATATCCCATTAATTATTGAGATTACCAACTGGATTGTGGTATCATCTGCTAATTGGAAACCTGATACAAGTATTTGATAATAATCCTCTCTATCGAGTACTTCGATATTGAACTGAGATAGCCATGCTCTCAATAACAGTTTAACTAGGTTTAAACCATTTATGCCTCTAGCAATAGCCATTCTCACTACAAGACTTGCAAATGACTCTAAGGTCTTTAGTGCATTCTCTCTTTCATCGTCATTGAGTTTTGATAGGCCTAAACTAAGTACATTTAATGGTATGGTTACTCCCCCCATTCGTGCAAGATCGCTCCTAACTAGGGATTCAATGAGAAACCCGTCTATGTCATCTCTCGAGTGTAGAACCTTAACAGTATTCCTAAGGATTATGTCGACGAGTTCTGTAACGCTAAGACCGCTCCTCTTAGCTATCTTCATGAGCTCGTCTATGATGTCTTCTGATACTGGTATTAGCTTCTTTGCTCTAGGCATGTCTATCCCTTCCAACTAGTAATAGGCTTTGTATTAACCTTAGCTCCGTAAATTGTGGTAACACTATACACCCTTATATCAAGGTTAAGCTCACTAGGAAGTGGGAGAGAAAGCTATATGACTACATATCTCGATCATCCCCATGTATCGTGTATCTCGTACCCTTTAGCTTAGCTCGTAACGTTGCTACCATGGTTCAATGGTAGAGGCAGTACGCCAATCTCGTAAACGTCCATTCTAGCTGTGAAAAGTGTATGTAGCTTTATCCTTACATACTTAGCATTAAAAGTCACTCCATAGAGTGTCAAGTAGCATGAATCACCACTATAAATGTTGTACTGGTCTGGTGGATAGCAGTCGGAGGGGCCAAACTCCCTACTGGCTAGAGGCGTCCAGTGTACACCATCATTACTAGCTTCAAGAGTTATAGAGGACGTTGGTATGTTAGGGTTACCGGGGTATCCAGCAACTTGAGCAAACCCTATTTTGGCGTATACTAGTATTGGTAGCTCTTCTGGATTATGTACACTTGCTCTCACATAGAAGCCACCACCACAAGTAGTTAGTGAGGTAAATATGTACAGCATGAAGCTTGTTGACAAGTTACCGTCTATAGCATAGTATGGCTTACCTCTAGTGCCATTAATATAGTAGGTTCCTGTAAACCTGTAAGTAACGTTGTAGAGGTATACGCTTGTACTAAGTGAACTAGTACTATGAGCTTTTAAGCTGCTAATAATAGACCAAATATAGTTCATTTGTTGTGTGAGATTCTCAATCTTATTTTTAACATCAGCTACACCAGGTATACAGTAGCTTTGGTCTTGTGTGAGCATATCTCCTCTTACAAATACTCCATGAAGGCAGGGGTGTGTAGGATCCTCGTCAAAACTGTATGGTTTAAGGTAGCCGTGAACAGTCTTAACTACAATTATTGAATCCTTAGAGCATGGTATAAGCATAGTAGCATTACCATTCTTAAAATGGTAGATGCCTAGCACCTCTCCACTACGCGTTAACACTATAGCTTCGTATGCTGGGTCAGACAACCCATACACTCTAAGCCTAACGTACATCACCCCACTAGAGCATGTTGAGTTCAAAGGCTCTAAGACCATTCTGGTAGGATTAGTTAAGAAGGCTGTAGCATGGAGAACCCTTACAGCAGTTAACGTTGACCGTTCAATAATGTAAAGAGTGCATGCGAGCACTAGTGCTAAGCAGCTAAAGATAACCATCCCAGCAACGATCGTTGATACAGCGCGTAGATTCATGATGCCCCAGAAGAAGTTAAAGCAGTTTTAATGAGCGAGTTACAGTAGAGCGAAAGTGTGCAGTTGCATGCAGATGCTGTCATACCCCCTAAAAACCCTCTACTAGGAATCCTAAACTGACTATGGCTAAAGGTAAGGTTCAGGGTGTATAGGTTATGAGGCCATACGCATTAGCCTCCATATTCGTCATAGCAGTCTTCCTAGCCTCTATGCTACTACCAGTAGCATCGATACCAGTAGCTGTGGCACAGACAGTACAATCACTAAAAACGTCTAGAGACGCGTGGGGAACAATATGGAATAACGAAGTGTTTGATGTAGAGGTAGTACTATCATCATACGTAGCAGGCAACATCACCCTAACAGTATATGTGGGATCCTCTGGGCCATATGCTGTAAATGCAAGCTACGTCCCAGGTACAGCGTACCTATACAAGGCTGAGATGCAGGTAACTCCTAGCGGAGTACTAGAATGGAGGTGCAAGACTAAAACTGGTGCATGGACCAGCTGGCACACCATAGCAACACTAACTGAAGGCACAGTAGTTAAGATCACCTATGGCTCCAAGACTGTAACACTAACATACGAGCATACAAAAGCCAGCTTAAAGATTAGAACAAGCATACCATATCCAGTCAACTACACCGGAACAGAAGACTTCCACATAGTAGCACCAGACCTAGACTCCAACTATGCAGTAGAGGATAGCTTTGTAGCAAACGTGACTGTAACCGATTACACGCTTGGCAAGAGCTTTAAGGCAGCAGTACCATTCACGGAAACCGATGTGAACAGCGGAGAATTCGAACCAAAGTTCGTTGGTGGCTCTCAATCAGCTGCCTCATCGACAGTAGGTCCATTAACACCACCAGTACCAATAATACAGTACTCTGGTAGTGTAACATACAAGCCTGCTCCATACCTATCATACGGTCTAGGGCTCAAAGCTAGTCTAGTTGACCTAACTGTTGATGTAGCAGCTAACACTTGGTCAGCAAAACTATTAAATACAACAATAACGTTGACAGTTAATGATCTCTTTGCTGGAAGTTCCAAGACCTTGACATTCAAGAATATGACTATAGCTGCTCCAGCAACCGGGAAACTAAACGCTACAACAACATTCACCAAGACTATTAGTGTCTCAACTAAGGAGGGTCTTGACGTATCAATAGACATTGAGGTAGACATTTCAACAACATACTACACCTCAACAAAAGAACTCTATGTAACAATAACCTACAAAGTTAAGAGTATAACTATCACCTACGAGTACCTATACCGTTGGATTGGAGCATCAGCCATTAAGCCTGGAGACAGTGTTGAGGTTGCTGCCACCGTCCCAACATTCATTGGTTCAACGGAAGTTGATAGTAAGTCAAAGCTCGTAAGCATCTTCACTTCACCAATAGTCATTAAGGAAGTAACTATCAACATGAGGGAACTGAAGATAGTAGCATCATTTGATGAGGGTAACAGGAAGACCTACGACTACGACAGTATTGTAGCTTATGTAACCTTCCCCAACGGTAATGTGACAAAG
>CAZTPV010000116.1:0-6510 GCA_964615085.1 uncultured Desulfurococcales archaeon | reverse complement strand
TCTCTAACACTCATTCTAGGGTTTAAGCTAGTCCACGGGGTTTGAAACACCATTTGTATTAGCTTAGCTCGCTCCCTCCTAGGAATCCTATGTAGGTTCCTCCCCTCAACCATCACAACTCCTTTATCTGGCTTGTAGTAGCCAACAATGATTCTAGCTAGAGTGGTTTTACCTGAGCCACTTTCCCCAGCTACTCCTAGGCTTTCACCACGCTCAATGCTTATACTCACTCCATCAACAGCCCTAACGTATCTCCTCTTAGCTAGTATCCAGAATCCCTCCCTAACCTCAAAGTACTTGTACAGGTCTCGCGCCTCTAGAATCGGCATCCCCCATCCCTCACCCTCCATACTGGTGGCATGCTACAAGCCTACCATCAACCTCTACTAGTGGTGGCTCCTCTCTCCTACACCTCTCAACGGCATGGGGGCATCTTGGGTGGAATGGGCATCCTGGTGGCGGTCTTATCATGTTTGGTGGCTCTCCAGGTATCGGTTTAGGTTCCCTACGTTCTCCCCTAACTCTCGGTATGCACGAGAGTAGGCTAGTGGTGTACGGATGTAGGGGGTTTGTGAGAACATCTCTCACAAGCCCATACTCTACTAGCTTACCAGCATACATGACAGCGACACTATGACATACGGCTGCTACTACTCCTAGATTATGTGTTATTAGTATCAAGCTCATTCTAAGCTCTTCACTAAGCTTTTTAAGCAGCATGAGTATTTGGGCCTGGATAGTTACATCAAGCTGTGTTGTAGGTTCATCAGCTATTAGTAGCTTAGGTCTCCCCATTATCGCTGAGGCTATTACAACTCTCTGCTGCATACCACCACTAAGCTGGTGTGGATAGCTCTTCAAAACCCTCTCTGGATCTGGTACTCTAGCTCTTTTAAGAGCTTCAAGAGCTAACTCTATGTATTCACTCCTCCTTAAACCAGGCTTTAGGCTTGAGGCTATATTTACAAGCTGTTCACCCACCGTCAGTGTTGGGTTTAGACTAGCTAATGGGTCTTGGAATATTATTGAGAGCTCTCTCCCTCTAATGGATCTAAGCTCTCTCTTACTCATAGCGTAGATGTTCCTACCACGATAGATTATACTGCCCTTAACAATAGCGTTTGCTGGTAGTAGCCTAAGTATTGCGAGACCTACTGTACTCTTCCCAGAGCCGCTCTCACCCACAATACCTAGTCTCTCAGCTTCACTAACGCTAAAGCTTACTCCTCTAACAGCCTTAACTGGCCCCCAGAAGGTTCTATATGTTACCTCTAAGCCTCTAACATCTAGTAGCTTCACTTAGCCCACCTCCTCCGGAGCTTCGGGTCCATAGCCTCCCTAAGCCCGTCTCCAAGTAGGTTAAAGCCTAGTACTACAAGGAATATCGCTAGTCCTGGGAATACTGGGACCCACCAGTAGTCTGGTATCTGGTCTTTACCTAGAGCCACCATGAGCCCCCAGTCTGGTAGTGGTGGTTGAGCTCCAAGGCCTAGGAAGCTGAGTGCAGCCATGCTAAGTATGGCTGAGCCTATGTCTAGTGTTGCTTGGACTATCACTGGTGCTAACACGTTTGGTAGAATATGCCTAAAGAGTATCCTCCAAGCTGGTAGCCCTAGTAGCTCTGCAGCCTTAATGTATGGCTGTGCTTTAACCTCATCAACAACACTCTTAACCAGCCTAGAGTACCATGGCCACCATGAGATGACTAGTGCTAGTATTGCAACCCAGTAGCCTCTACCAAGCGTTGCAGCTACAACCAACGCTAACAGTATTGGTGGGAACGCCATAAAGACCTCTACTACACCATTAACGATACTGCTTATGAGCCCACCAAAGTAGCCTGCCACCAAGCCTAGTGGGACGCCTATGAGTAGTGCTAATCCAACAACACTAACACCTGCTACGAGGCTTAACCTAGCACCAACAATAACCCTACTAAACACGTCCCTACCAAAGTCATCTGTTCCAAAGGGGTGTGCTAGTGAGGGTGGTAGCCATCTAGCGTTGGAGGGGCCATGTTCACCCCAAGCTTGTGCAGGGTAGGGTACAATGTATGGACCAATAATACCAATGATTATGAAGGCTAAAACTATTATTAAGCCTACTAGGCTTACAGGGTTCCTTACTAGAATCTCCAGTGTGACCTTAAGCTCGCGAACTACTAGGCTTCTCTCCGAGACCGCCATCATACCCTCCCCCTCATCATCTTAAAGCGACTCTTGGATCTAGGAGAGCATGTGTGATATCAGCTATGGTGTTCGCTACCAAGTAGAATATTGCTCCAACAACACAGGATGCTATGACTGCTGGGTAGTCCATGCTTAAGATCGCTTTTGCAGCATAGTAGCCTAGTCCAGGCCATGCGAATATAACCTCTACTAGGAAGTCGTTAACGAGTGTGTAGGCGAAGGACATAGCTAGCACGGTTATGCTCGGTGCTATAGAGTTCCTTAAAACATACTTTAGGAGTATAATCTTCTCATCTACACCCCAAGCTCTAGCAGCAGTAACATACTGCTCCTCCATAACCTCTATCATGACGGCTCTAGTCATCCTCGCTGTTACTGCTGCAGGGTAGGCAGCGAGAACTAGTGCTGGTAGTATAAGGTGTTTAACTACATCAATGAACACGTCTAGCCTACCCTCTAGTAGTGCGTCTATAGTGTAGAATCCCGTTATTGGATGGAAGCCTTGAATAGTATAGATGAATGATATCCTACCAGCTACTGGTAGTACGTTAAGCCAGTATGCAAATACAAGCTGTAGTATAAGGCCTAAAACGAATGCAGGCACTGAAGCACCTATAACGGCTAGTATTCTGAAGAAGTGGTCTACATGCCTATTAGCGTATAATGCGGATAGCACACCCATTAGTATCCCTGCAGCCACACCTATGATGAAGGCTGCTAGAACGAGCTCAAGACTAGCTGTTACAGCATGAGCGATATCGTATAGTATTGGGTGGTGAGTCCTATACGATATACCCCACCTACCAGTGAAGAACTGCTCAAGATAAATAATGTACTGTATGTATAGAGGCTTATCAAGTCCAAGCATGTGCCTAATACGTTCAACCTCTTCTGGTGTTGGGTGAGCACCAGCATAGAGTGCTGCAGGGTCTGAAGGGACTACACGTGTAAAGAAGAAGACTAGAGTGAGTACACCAAGTAGTACAGCTAGTGAAAAAACAATTCTACGAGCTAGGTACTCCTTTATCCTGCTCATGACTCACCCTACCTACTCAAACTTATCTGGTTGAAGAATATCACCTCGGGGTATGCTGGGTTGTAAGTGAAGTACTTAACTGTTCTAGCATTCGTCAGGAACACCGTCTTCATGAGCATTAACGGTATTGCTGGTACATCTCGTGCAAGTATCTTTTGAGCCTCAATGTACATTTCAGCAGCCTTAGCTCTATTAGTGCCCTCTAGCCTCCAAGCCTCATCAATAAGCTTATCGAACTCAGGGTTACTGTAGTAGCATAGGTTAAAGAACGTCTTGTTCTCGGTATGGAACATGTTCTTAAGGAAGTCGTATGGTGATATTAGTGTAGGCCACCAGTAGAAGATAAGCATGTCCTGAGCCTTCTCTGGTGGGCTTCTAGCTAGCGCCCACTGCTGCTCCCAGGGTAGTGCTCTAATCTCAACCTTAATACCTAGCTTTGCAAGACTATCACGTATGATCTCAGCTGCCCTCCTCTCATACGGGTCTCCAGCAGTGTATGTTAATAACAGCTTAAAGCCTCCATGAGGATAGCCAGCTTTTGCTAGTAGCTCCTTAGCCTTAGTTAGGTTGTACTCGTATGTGAAGACCTTAGCGTAGCCAATCATTCCTGGAGGTACATAGGCCCAAGACCTCTCTGCAAGTCCCATTGCAGCTTCTTTCACAAGCTTATCGTAGGGTATAGCGTAGGCTATAGCCTTCCTAACCAGGGGGTTGTTGAGTGGTGGCTTCTTCGTGTTAAGCATTAGATACATTATCTCAAAGGATCTAAACTCATATACCTTAACCTTCGGGTTCTTCATGAGCGATGGCACATCCTCTGGTGGTACGCTTCTAGCTATATCAGCTTCACCGTTAAGAACCATCAGTTCCTCGGTCTTAGCGTCTGGTACAATCCTTATTATAACCTCTTCTGGTGCTCCAGGCCTAAAGCCAGCCCAGTAATCCTTAAACGCTTTCAAAACTATCTCCTTATTAGGCTGCCACTTTACTAGCATGTAGGGCCCACTACCAGCATCAATAGCCTTCTCTGTGAACTCTTTTGGTGATAGGTTTATGTACTTAGGATTGATTATGAATGCTCCATAAGCTGATGCAGCTATAATGTCTAGTGGTGCCGGGTACTTTAAGTGGAATACTACAGTGTAGTTGTCTGGTGTCTCAATACTCTTAACGGGATCCCATATGAATGCTGGTCCTTGGCCAAGTCTTATAGTTCTCTCTATGCTAAGCTTAACCGCTCTTGCCGTTAATGGTGTTCCATCATGGAACTTCACTCCCTTCCTGAGATGGAATATCCATGTAAGTCCGTGGTCCTTAACCTCCCAGCTTACAGCAAGCCATGGGAGAACCTTACCAGTTGTAGGGTCATACCTTGTTAGCGTATCATACATTAGGTTCAAGACCACTATAGAGTTGCTAAACTCGGTGCTGGGGTCTAGTCCAGTCATCTCGCTAAGGTACAAGTATACAGCATACTTGCTGAACTTTGGAGTCGTTGTTGCTGCTATAGCAGTTGTCCTCCCCTTTCTAGCCCTAACCTGCTTACCCTTACCCGTCGTAGCTACTGCTGTAGTAGTTGTAGTAGCCTTCTTACCGTATGCATACCCCTTAGGTGTCACCGTCGTGGGCTTAATTGTGTGCAGGTAGTAGAGGTATGAGGCTATACCCACTACCATAACTGCTACGATAACTCCAACAATTACCGCGAGTGTAGTTCTAGAGACCACTCCTCCAGCACCTCACACGTTCGGGCTGCTCTTATGGTTCATTGGACACTTTGTCTCCCGCTCTTAAACGTTTCTCACAAATAAACTACTTTTTATATGGTGGTACATAGCTGGGAAATGAATGTATGTGATGTGGTCAGAGAGCTCAATGATTGTAGTCGGAGATTTCTCGAACTAGGTGGGAAAGGAGTTATCCGAGGAGCTTCATTAATATGATAAGCTTCTTACCCTACCTAGGGTGAGAAGGCTAATAGCCCGTATGGCTGTAAGGGTAGTGGTACTCCGCAACTAATTAACCGTAGCTTTCAATAGCTATTGTCTTCGCCGTGAATTAGCCACTAAAGACTATATATGAGCTGTTCTGTGACTACTCCTACTAAGCGCTTCTAGGTGGAGGTGACCCTCATGATAAGAGTTTGTAGTGAGGAGGAGTTTGCAGCTCTTGTGCTTGGTACGGCAGCCTACGCTACGGGTGGTGGGGGCGGGAAGGAGGAGGGGTATAGGCTTTATCGTGAAGCGTTCACGTCTAGGGGTAGGTGTCTTGAGCTATACTCTGTTGATGAGGTTGAAGGTGTTATTGCTTCCCCATACTTCCTAGGCGCTATGGGTGGTCGCGGATTTAGTGGAGAGAAGATGCTTGAGGCTATGAAGCTATATTCTAGGGTTGTTGGGATTAAGCTAGAGGGTGTTATCCCGGTTGAGCTTGGAGCAGCTAATACAGCTGTAGCATACTATATTGGAGAGTTCATGGGAGTTAAATGTGTTGATGCTGATCGAGTAGGTAGAGCTGCACCAGAAATACACCAGGATACAGCAAACATATACGGGTTGAAGCTAACTCCTTCATTCATCTACGCTGCTTCAGGATTAGCTATAGTTGTACACGATTACGGTTCTATCGACGAGTATGAAGCTATATCAAGGAGTATAGCTTCAACCTTAGCCTCTAACATCCTAGTTGTTGATGCGCCTCTAGATGCTAGTAGGCTTAAGCGAGTAGCCTTAACCTCAACGGTATCAAGGGCATTAAACACTGGCCTAAGAGTTCTAGAGGCTAGGAGGCGTGGTGAAGACCCTGTAGTAGCGCTAGCAGAGTCTATGAAGGGCTGGATAGTCTTTGAAGGTGTTGTTGAGGAGGTCTCATTGAGAGTTTCACACGGCTTTCTTGAAGGCAGTATAACTGTTAGAGGCGTAGGCGACTACTATGGACATGTGCTTAGAAGCATGGTTAAAAACGAGCACATAGCTGTATGGGTTGACGATAAGCCTCTCGTACTACCACCAGACCTCTTCACATTAGTTGCAGAGGATGGAGAACCCATACTCAATAATGAGATTAGGAGTGGCATGAGAGTCCTAGGGGTAGCTGCACCAGCTCCAGATGTGTGGAGGAGTCCAAGAGGCCTTGAACTCTTTGGCCCAAGGAGGTTTGGTCTAGAAGTCAACTACACTCCTGTAGAGGTGCTCGTGAGGAAGGTCGATGTACCAGTGAGGTAGCTATAGCGGTAAATCCATCAAGTCTTGAACACGTGTTTTTCAGCCTTGATTGCGCTAAGCA
>CAZTPV010000115.1:0-9793 GCA_964615085.1 uncultured Desulfurococcales archaeon | reverse complement strand
TCCCCCTCTAGTACGTGGGTTACATCCCTACACTTAGCACCATATATACCTTCCTATAGAATGTATCGGATACCTATATAGAGTACTATCAATAACCTCTCACCTTCCACATACCTATCAACGGTTTTAGTAGTTATGGGGGTTAACCGTCATTGAAGTGGAGTATCGAGTCTAGACCATCCTATAGCGTGTTAAAGATATGGCTTGATCCGGGTGAGGAGATAACATCAGAGCCTGGAGCAATGATGCTAGTCAAAGGAGAGGTAAGGGTAAAGACTAGTAGTCAAGGTATACTTAGAGGCTTTCTACGTATGCTAGCTGGTGAGAGCTTCTTCTTAAACACTTATCAAGCGATAACACCCTCAGAGATATGGTTTGTACCGCCATTACCTGGTGATATATCAGCTATAAGGATTAATGGTGATTGGGTAATCCAGGACTATAGCTACCTAGCTCACTACGGGGATGTGGGTGTAAGCGTAGCCTGGAGGGGTGCTAGAGGTCTTCTGGCCGAAGGAGAACTGGTATGGCTTAAGGCTAGTGGGCAAGGCATCGTCTGGGTTAACGCGTACGGCGCAATAGAGAAGGTATACGTTCCTGAAGGTGAGAGGATAGTTGTAGACAACTTCCATTTTGTTGCAATGCCAGCATCTGTAGACTATAGGATAAGGATGCTTGGAGGAGTTAAAACCACGCTATTTGGTGGTGAAGGCCTAGTAGTTGAGGTTAAAGGGCCAGCAACAATATATCTCCAAACGAGAACCCTACCCTCACTAATACAGGTAATGAGGAGGTTCCTAAAGATAAGGGACTAAGATTCCTCAACACAGTATGGTCCACTAAACTTATCCCTCTTACCACCTCCACTACGGCACTTTACGAGCTTACCATACTCTAGCTCCTCAAGCGCAAACTCGTCTTCAGGTTGCTCCATGTTAAACCCTTCGTACTCCACGACTCTCACCTCCAAGCGTAGCACCTATCATTGTTGTAATTCATTTATTCTTCCCATAACACGTGCAGTAGGGTAAGATTTTTATACGATAGCAACACTACTAGTTTCCGGAAATAAGGCTTCTAAATTATACAATATATATCCTTGAACACTATTAAACATATTCACATAGTTTAATCTATGGAATTCAAGAATAACCTCTTTCATGAAATTTTCAATCGAAAACAAAGTAGCCGCAAGAGCTTCTAGAAGAGGTGTTACAGTGTGGCAGATAAGCCTCTCCTCACACGACGTGAGGCAATTAAGCTACTAGCAGCCTTAGCGGCAGCTGAGGCTCTAAAAATAGTTGGTGCTGACGCTAAAGCAGAGTCTAAGCCCCCAGTGAAATTAAGGGTTTATGAGCCAGGTGAGATATCAGGTCATCCAGGTATAACCTCAGCTGAGACCGTGAGAAGTATCTGTACATACTGCTCAGTTGGCTGCGGCATAATATTCTATAGGAAGAATGGCCATGTGGTCTTCGCAACAGGAGATCCTGGTAGCCCCTTGAACGAGGGACACCTCTGCCCAAAGGGCCAGGCTAGCGTAGACTTAATGGAGAACCCACTACGGCTCAAATACCCAATGATTAGAGTATCTCCAAAGCCCAACCCAGACGAGATAGCTAAGGCTAAGAATGTTAAGGAGCTCGAGGAGGTGTTAAGGAAGTATAAGCCAAAGTGGATTGTTGTCGACTGGGATACAGCACTTAGATACATAGCTGAAAAGATGAAGGAGATACTATCGAGTAGTGCTAGAAGTAAAGCTTGGGGTCCAGTACACCCCGACGGCTACTACTATGTTGGTAAATACTTCCCTGCAATGTGGCTTGGTGGAGCTAAGCTACTAAACGAGGAGGCCTACATCATCAGGAAGCTATCAATGCTTATCGGCTGTAACAACATAGACCATGACGCTAGAAAATGCCACTCAACCACTGTGGCAGGGCTAGCTGCCACTTTCGGCTTTGGTGCACAGACACAAAGCTTCCCCGATGGACGATACGTAGCAGCTTACTTAATCTTTGGAGGTAACCCTGCAGAGGCACACCCAGTAGCCTTCGGACATATAATGAAGGGTAAGGAGTCTGGAACACTAAGGCTAATAGTCGTTGATCCAAAGATGGGTAGAAGTGCAGCAAAAGCAGATATCTTTGCGTTCTTCAGGCCTGGTAGTGATATAGCATTTCTATACTACATACTCCACTATGCTTTCTACGAGAGAAACCCACCCATAGACACCCTTGACACCTTCAAGGAGTATGTTGAGAGGCTTAACGTAGACCTAGATGAGATAAGGAAGTTTAAAGAAATAGTAAAGCATTATGACGCAGAAACAGTCTCTAGGATCACAGGCATACCCGTTGAAAAGCTAAGAGAAATCGCTAAGACGTTTGTTGAGAATAGTGGTGTTGTAACAGGATTCAAGAGGTTTGCAACCATCCAGTGGGCTATGGGGCTAACACAGCACCATGTAGGAACACAGTTCATTAGAACAGCTGCAATAGTACAACTAGCACTAGGAAACATGGGGTATCCTGGAGGTGGAGTAAACCCCTTCAGAGGGCATAGCAACGTCCAGGGAACAACTGATCTATGTATCCTATCGCACATATTCCCTGGCTACGTTAAAGAGCCTACAAGTACTAAGCAGATAAGAGCCTATCAGGAGTGGAAGAACCAAGGCTTCCCAGACGCGTTCAACTGGGCTCCAAGCAAGAAGACATGTGAAGCCTTAGGATTAAAGTGCGTTGAGTGTAGCCCTGATGGAAGCTACTGTAAGATCAAGGTTGATAGCAAAGCACTACTCTGGTCATGGTGGTTCATGAACTGGAGAAGATTTGAGCTAGCAATGGGCATATTCGTTGGAACTGATCCTGAAGATGATCCTTGGAGCCCAAGCGCTAAAGTAATCAGCGACCTACCATTCCATAAAGGTTATACTGAGACAACATGGTGGCAGGGAGCTCTATTAGATAAGCTTCCAGGTAGTAGTGAGCCAGTGCTAAGAGCTATGTTCATATTTGCTGAGAACCCTGCTGTAAGCAGTCCCAACACCCTCCTAGACTACGTGTCCTGGTGCAAGATGGACCTAGTAGTTGTATGCGACCTATTCTTTAGCGAGACAGCAGTCTTCGCTGATGTAGTACTACCTGGAGCATGCCAGTACGAGAAGGAGGGAAGCCTAACTAATAGCAATAGGTGGCTCCTATGGACTGAACGCGCTAGAGAGCCACCAGGACAAGCGAAGCCTGACCTATGGATATTCGTTAAGCTATGGAAGTACTTTAGAGAGGTCACTGGAATTAAGCTTCCAAGCGAGGTAGCTGGTAAGAAGGTTGAGAGGGTAATCTTCTATCGCCCCGACCTAGGCATGAAGGAGCCAATAGAGGTTTACAGGAGGAAGATAGAGCCATTCATGGATTACGCAAGGCCAGAGTCACGGTGGAGAGACTATGCTGAGGTAGATCCAGAGCTAGTTTACAGGGAGATAGACTTAGCTGTTGACCTCTACTATGGTATGTATGACTGGGTTGATATGAAGCCTCTAGCTAAGAGGATGAGTGCAGCACCAAGATCGCCAAGTGATATTGATGGGCTATGGGATCACATAGTGTTGAATGGCCATCCCTACAGAATATATAAGGACTGGGGCTGGTGCTGGCCACGTAACGTGAGAATACTATACAACCTTGACGGACTAGAGAAGATTGCTGGTAAGAGAGCATACTTTGTAGCCGATAGGTCGAGATACGCCATACCAATAGACTTCAACGATAGAATGGGTAGGCCAATACCAGATAAAGCCTCGGTAGAGATTACTGGAGAGTCTGGAGAGATGAGAGACTCTAGAAGTGGAGAATGGAGGCCAGCGTTTATACCAGGCCACAACTTCTTCATAGGCAAGTTCTACAAGAGAGGATGGGGTGGCCACTGGTACTGGGTTAAGGGTAGACGAGCACGCCTCTTCGCAGACATCTTTACTGGCGCTACAGACGCTAGAAGCCTTGTAAGGGACGCTAAGGTTGCTGGAAAGATAGTAGTCGTCTACGAGACAGGTGAAATCGAAATAGCGTCTCCATGGGAGCTTGGATTCAAGTACCCACTCTGTGAGACGTTCTACTACGACCCAGAAGTAGTATTCATGGGTAAAGCGCTCTTCAAGAGACCATACTACAAGGGTACAGTCAAGCTTCCAAACGGTAAGACCCTAGTATACGTTGGGACCTACGAGTGGTATGTTGGAGGGCTACACAAGAAGTTCACTAGTGAGCTTAGAGCATGCTACTCGAGAACACGTAGCCTAAAGCAGTGCATACTAGAGATGATCAAGAAGTACGGTGAATGGTACGCAGTAGAGGAGGGAGGAGTGGTAAAGGCTCTAGGCCTAGACTACCCATACCACATAGAACCTGTAGAATCACCAGTACTAGACTTATGGCTATCCTATCCACCATTTGCGTGGAGATCTACTCCCAACAGGAAGATACTTGAGAGCAAGTATAGTGAGGAGTACAACCTTGTACCAAGCGAACTACCACTACCTAGTGGTGCTGTACCAGTAGTGATAACGACCAATAGGCTAACTGAGCACTGGCATACTGGTATGATGACGAGAAATCTACCGAGACTAGCAATGTTGTTCCCAGAGCCCTTCGCTGAGATACCAGAAGAGCTAGCTAAGAAGCTTGGCATAAGGCCTGGCGATATCGTAGAGATAGGTAATCGTAGAGCAGTCATATACGTTAGAGCGCTTGTAACAAAGAGGGCACCAAAGCTAATCATCAACGGTAAGGAGGTCTATGTAGTCAACATACCATGGCATTGGGGTTATAGTGGCCTCCACGCATCACCATCAATAGCTAACCTCCTAATAGGAGACTACATGGACACGACCACCACGATGCAGGAAAGCAAGACACAGCTAGCCTACATTAGGAAAGCCAGTATCTCAAGCTACATCTACGAGAAGGTCTCAGAATTCCTATCAACAGCCAAAGGTTTTAAGTTCATCCCATACTAAGGAGGTGTAAGCCGTGTCCCCAACTCCTAAGGGTAAGGCAATACTATACGATGCGGAAAAGTGCATAGGTTGTAGAGCTTGTGAAGTAGCTTGTCACGAGTGGAACAAGCTGCCAGCCGACGATACAGAATTCAGTCCCGACTACTCAAACCCTAGGTACGTTACGCCAAGATCTTGGACCACGATAACCTATCATGAACTAGGTGGAGGTAACGGTAAACCACCATTATGGGTGTATGTCAAGATACAGTGCTTCCACTGCCTAACACCAACATGTGCAACAGTATGTCCAACAAAAGCAATACACATCGATGCCGCAACTGGAGCTGTTGTATGGGATCCAGCTAAGTGTATTGGCTGCAAATACTGTATAGAGGCATGCCCCTTCGACATACCAAGACTTGATCCAGCAACTAATAGGATTGTAAAGTGCACAATGTGCGTTGATAGAGTACAGCATGGTATACCACCAGCATGCGTCCAAGCATGCCCAACAGGAGCACTATACTTCGACGACTATGAGAAGGTTAAGATGAAAGCTGAGCAACTAGCATCAAAAGGCAGGTACGTCTATGGCTTAAAGGAGGTTGGTGGTACAAGATTCATGATAGCATTACCTAAAGGTGTTAAGCCGGAGGATGTTGGTCTACCAACACCAAAGACGAAGAAGCCTGCATATGCATTAGCATCAGTAACTAGTGAGGACTATTGGAGCCATGTCGGAGTGCTAATGGGTGAATGGGCTGGAGTAGGTGTTGTAGGTAGCCTCATACTTGCTGGACTATGGTGGAGAGAGAAGAGGATTAAGGAGAAGACTTCTGGGGGTGAGAGGAAGTGAGCCCTCTACCTGAAGTGACTTGGGGCATCCTCATAGCATTATACCTATACCTAGGCGGCATGGCTGGAGGAATGTGGATGTTCGCCTTCGCAGCAGACTACGTTGATAAGAAGAGCGAGAAATATTATCCAGCAGCAAAGACAGCCGCCTACCTAGCTCCACTAATACTAATTGTAGGTATTGCAGCACTAGTACTAGATCTTTCAAGACCCTCAGTGCCACCAAAGGGCCTACTACACATACTGAACGTGTTCAATAACCCAACATCAATAATGACTATAGGTAGCGTAATAATATCAGCAGCAGCGATAATAGGCCTCATAACAGCTGTAATGTACTTTGCTAATGCTTCAAGGATATGGAGGCTAGTCTTCAGCTTCATTTCAGCAATACTAGGGTTTGGGACAGCAGCCTACACAGGAATACTACTATCATTCGCGAGAGACGTACCATTATGGGATAGTGGCTGGCTATCCTGGCTATTCGTGACAAGTGGTGTCAGTAGTGGAATAGCAGCCACGATCATTGCAACCAGAATTCTAGGGAGCTTCACACCAGATTACATACTACCAGAGTTCAAGGCCATCAGAGATAAGTGGATTGAGATAGCTGAGACGCTACATAGATACGACATATACGTTATGTGGATGGAGCTAGCAATGCTCATAGGCTGGATAGTAACCATCTACGCACGCTATGGCTCCCTACCACTATCATGGCTAACTACTGGGATTGCTGGTGCAGCATTCTGGGCCTACATAGTGCTAGGATGGATAGTTCCAGTAGCGATGTACTACACGCTAAAGGGTACTAAGACAATATTGAAGGTTAACATCTACCTAGGAGCTATACTAATAGCTGTATTCGCCTTCGCACTAAGATTTGCAGTGCTATACGCTCCACAACTAGCTGAACTGGCAGCAGGACTACCACTACACTAACTACCAGCCAGCATGTTAAACTCAACTAAATGTTTTTTAACATCCCTATTCTCTTTCTAACCCCGTACAAAGCCTTTTTAGAGCCTCCTCAAGCTCCTCCTCAAGAGCCTTCTTGAGCTCATCATAGAATGAGATTAGTCTTAGGGCATTAATCGTTAAATGCGCTCCTCCCCTCTCCACACCACCTTTAACAACATGTACTAGTTTTAACCCTAGGCAAGACTCAGCCTGCCTTATAATAGACCTTATCGTTGGCTGCGATAATCCTGTAAGAGCTGAAGCTCCCTTAATAGTGTTTGTAGTTGTTAATGCCTTCATCACAGTTATAAGCCTAGGGTTAATACACTCCTCTCCTCCAATGCTAGCCTCCAGCTTAACACTCCATGCTGCTGAGCATAGTCGACTCATTAAGTCCTTCTCAAGAAGGCTTGTCCTCTCCTCCTGACCGGGGGTTATCTCTACAATGCCCCCACTATAGACTAGATATAGGCTTCGAAGAAGCGGCTTCGCTGATGTTGTTAATAGCTCTACAAATCTCTGTTCACTTGGATCAGTGTACAGTTCCCTAGTAAGGTTGAACACATAATCCCTCTCAACAAGTTTAAACCCTTGATGGCGTATAAACGGCTTTATCTCAAGCTCTGCATCCACGAGCGTAAAGAACCCTATCCTATTGCTGGTATTCCAGCTCCAAGTATTAAGCGTCTTTACAACTTCCTTATAGTTAGTAACATGGTAGACAGGGATTATCTCAGAGACTCCAACCCGACTTAGAGTCTTAGCAAGCCTATTAAGATCCCTTATCCTTAACACATAGGTGTAAATAGTGTTAAAGGGTTTTGCAACCTCTTTAAGAGCATCATAAGCTATACACTGGGATAGAGTTTCCCAGCTACAAAACAGTATCTTCCTGTCACAACTTACCCCGTTTAAGGCCCTAGAGATTAAAGTTAGCCCATCAGTATCCAAGCCTGAAGCGACAACGAGCCCTAGGTTCTTCACTAGTACTCCTACCTCTGACAGCAAGCTTAAGATCCTATTATAGTCTGTTATAGGGTAGCTACAGCGGAGTAGGGGTATCAATCTTCGTGTACATTCGCGAACAGCTTCGCACCCCTTACAAGTTAGTATAAGTACATCTCCCCGTCTCATGTGCACCACTTCAACTAGTGTATTGTACATAAGTGGTATTTAGTTGTACTGCGGCTCAGACTCCAGGATACTATAGTGCTAAGTCCCAGCAGTTTAAGGTCTCGATCTAAAACGAAGATTGTTCGAGATTTTTAGCATCCATAAGTTTTCTACACTCCTCTTGAACTATTTTTATGAGTTCACTTTCGATTCTATCTCTAATCCTCTCGTATAGCTTAACTATTCTAAGAGCATCTAGGGTAGGACGTGCTCCTCCTCTCTTCACGCCACCACGATAAGTATCTACGAGTCTTACACCTAGAGCATGTTCAGCAATAGATAGTAGTTTCCTTAGCGTTGGGTATGAAATGTTAATACTATTGCATACGCTTCTTAGAGTTTGGCTTTCATTTAGCTTTCTTATGGCCTTTGCTAGGTATTCGTTAAAACAGTTAACTCCATCAAGTATCACATCAAGTGAAACCTTCCATATAGCTTCTAAGCATAATCGCTTAATAGGATCTCTATCCTCCTCACCCCCCTCCTCATGACCTACAACAAGTCTAGAAGAATCATATAGTACGTGTAGTCTTGAGGTAGGGTTAGAGCTAAGTACTAGGAGCTCAACGCTTTCACCTGCATCTGGCTTTGAGTAAGATTCGCTAGTCAGTGTAAACATTCTAGCTCGAGATATGAGCCTATAATCATGGTTAGATACAATGCTTCTTGCCTTAACATAGCTAAGTTCATCTAGGGCGATGCATAGTCTTGGCGGTGTGTCTGACGCATACTTTTCTATGAGCTTTTTGACCTCAACTTCTCCTGAAGCATAGTACATTACTGATATGAAGCTCTTGTAAGCAGACATGGTTTTAGAGGACGATATCTTCCTTACAATATTTACTTCACTCATCTTTGTCACGTAGACGTACACTCTGTACGTGTTATCAAACAACCTCCTGTATTCTGAAACAATGGTTTCAAGGAAGACTTCGAGAGGCATGAAGAGTATCGTGTTGTACTTCTTAGTTATGTCTGAAATTCTCGCTAACATCCTATATAGCTGTATTGGTGTTGTCGAGGATGAAGCTACAAGACCTATATTCCTAACCTTTCCCGTCTCAAGCTCCATGCTTACCTCACTTAGGAGAGCTCTCTGATCTTGAAGTGAATTACTACACTTCATGACCGGCAGTAGCTTGTAGTAGCAGTTTATAACATTGCTACACCCCTTACAGAGGAGGATTAAGAGATCCCTTAGCCCGTTAGTGTTGGTGATAGCATCTACAGATACCGTATTTGTGCTTCTTGCCATCCTACATTACCGTTTCTAATAATTGTTGTTCAGATATTTAACCTCGCACCGCTCTAAGACTGGTTTAGTTCGGTGCTTTGAAAAAGTCCTAGCATGCAATTAACTGAGTACGACTAGGAAGAATAAGGTAGTATCCTTGAGGTTGATTTGAGGTGCATTAATTGGAGCGTAGACTCACTCCAGTAATATGTCCCTACTGTGGGTGTGGCTGTGGCCTCTACATAGTATCCGTGCATGGTAGGTATGCTGGTATAGAGTATTGGAGAGAACATCCTTTTAACAAGGGTAAGTTGTGTCCTAAGGGCAACGACTTCTCGTTCTTAAATAGTGGTGAGAGGCTTACCAAACCTCTTAAACGTACTGAGAGTGGCTGGAAACCTATATCGTGGAGTGAAGCTCTAAACGAGATTGCAACACGTTTAAAAGAGTATGCTAGAAGTCTTGGAGGCGATGTAATAGGGTTTCTTTCAAGCGCTAAATGCTTTAATGAGGAAAACTATGTTCTCCAGAAATTAGCAAGACTTCTTGGAAGCCCTAATATAGATCACTGT
>CAZTPV010000114.1:0-4052 GCA_964615085.1 uncultured Desulfurococcales archaeon | reverse complement strand
CGTAGGCCGGCGTGGGTTCAAATCCCACCCCCCGCACCATGCTCCTTAAACTCCCCTCCTTAGTAGGTTTAGAAGGATTTTAGGATGCTCATCATATTCTCGTGGACCTATCTTAACATGCAGTACTGGTTTCACCCTCATTAGCATCCTAGCTCTCGTAAGCATCTTCAGGGCATTATATAGTAGGTAGCCATTTTTCACGCTCCTCTTCACGCTACTAAGTGTTTTCATCGAGTTTAAGCAGAGGTACTCAACTACTCCTCTACCAGCTAGCGATATATGGTATAAGCCTCCACAACTAATAGCCTTGGTCATGGAGTTTGCATCACCTACACATAGTATTTTTCTATGAAGTACTAGTTGTCTTGGGTAACCTCTCACTAGCACTCCTCCAAAGAACTTGTAGGGCTTAGTGGATACCCCCATTACATCCTTGATAATGTTTCTAACGGATAATAGTAGTAGGTCGTTAAACCTTTGGGTGGAAGCGTAGCCTACTAGTAGGCTTCTACCTGACACTGGAGCAATCCAGAGGAAGCCTCCTCTCTCATCAAAGTCGTAGACTACAATCATCATTCCCTGATACTCTTCTGGAAGCCTCTTATCACTTGATAACAGTAGTTGATAGCCATACAATAGCTGCTTAGCGGGATTAAACCCTAAGGACTTAGAGATAGCACCTAAGGACCCATCAGCAATCAACGCATAGTCTACTACTAGCCTTCCACGACTACTAATGACTAGTGGTTGTCCTCCAGCTGAAGAAGTCTTGACACCTACTACCCTAGTAGACGTGTAGAGTTTTGCTCCTAGGCCCAGTAATTGCTCTGCTAAGCTCCTTTCATGACCTACCCTGTCAATTCTACACGCAAACGAGCTTCTAGAGTAGAAGAGTACCCTGAGCCCTCTATACGAGACCAATAGCCTATCGTAGTAGTGTTCTACGTGTTCTGCTGCTTCAATTCTCCTCATAGTATCTATTGAGACTATGCCAGTACAGTGGAGCCTTCCAATATATGGTAAGGCTTCATACAGAACCACCTTAAACCCTTTCAATGCTAAAAGGTAGCTCGTATAAAGCCCTGCTATCCCTCCGCCAACAACTCCAACTCTCAAGGCTCTACCCATAGGCTTAGCTAAGGTAGGTTATCCTTGCAATAGGCTTATACAAGTCGCTGCAAACCTCTGGAGCATTATCCGCTACCTGGGTAAAAGTTGGCCACTCAGTATACTCGTAGCATGTGCATCCTCTACACCCAAGAGAGACTAGTAGCCTAGAAAACTGTAGCAACTTAGACTTCTCAACAATCGTTACAGCGAAAATCCTTGACTTGCACACCAGTATGGCGTTAGTAGCATAGTTCTCAGCTACTAGTGTAACAAATTGATGTAGCTTACTTCGAGGACACTCAATAAGAGCTAATTGTGGCTCATCTATGATCATGTTGAATAAATAATACCTCCCTGTAGCAAAGAGGCTACTAAGAAGCTTGTAACGGCTCTCAACCCATCTTCTAGAAACTACAGCAGTATCACCAAGACATTTGCCAGCATAGTCGACAACCCTACTTGCAAGAGTTTTAAGGTCAATCCAGGGGTTAGTCTCCGACAATGCTAGTATGAGGTGGTCAAGAATACTCGAGCTTATAGGGGGCCTACTAGGTGATAGAAGTATCTCACTCCTATACCTTGGTGTAACCTCCCAAAGCTGTCCAATCCAGTCATCAAAAGGGTATATGGGTAAAGCGGGAGCGTAAACCTCACAACAGTCTACAAGCCTAGCACTAATACCCTCAACCTCTATGCTACTAGGCGGAGTATAGCCCTCATAAGAGTAGAGTGCAAATGCTCCTAGAGAACCATAAAACCTCATTGTACAACTAATATGCATCATGAAGGGGTAATCTCCTACAGGATACTCGTCAACATCAATCTTATCGTCAACAGCATATATACAGACGTTAATACCAACACTAGCTAGAGTACGTATGGGCAGAGGCCTCTGGGTAATTCTCGAAGCTCTCGCAAAAAGCCTACGGAACATAGACAAGCTTACACCAACATGTGTAGCAAAAGCCTTAGCACCCTCAACCCTATGATCGAATCTCGCAAGACCACTAAGAAACCTAACAATAAAACCACTACACCTGCCAGTCAATAATACTCAAACCTCATCCCACACGACTCTAAGAATATAAAACCCCCCAAGTGAGACACTAAATAGATCAATCATGGAGCCCCACGTGGGCCGGTAGCTCAGCCTGGAAGAGCGCTCGGCTTGCACCCGAGAGGTCCCGGGTTCAAATCCCGGCCGGTCCACCACCCCTCCCCCCAATAGTAATGTAAGGGTCATGCAGACTTTCCAACCTTCTCCTATAAGAGGTAAGGGTCAGACATGAGACCACCCTAATCCTCACCCGGAAATCCACCCGGGTTCATCGAGTAGGGGCGTCATCACACCCTGAAACAAACTAATATTTACATAACTTGTAAGGTTCAGCACACAGTTAACCCATATTCATGGCCATAGACCGTGAGTGTGCCAGGAGGAGAATGGGGCCGCCGCCGGGACTCGAACCCGGGACCTCCGGGTCTCTGCCAAACTACATCGGGTCCACAGCCCGGCGCTCTGCCGGCTGAGCTACGGCGGCCACACAGCTACTACATGAAGACGGTTTACACGTAGACTACGTGGCCGCATTCTTTCATCGCCCCTCATAGAGGCTCAACGGCGGCCCAGCTACAAGCCAGTTTTTGTATGAGTGTTTAAGGAGGGTTATATAGTTTGTAGGAGTGTAGGGGCTGTGAAGAGAGAACCCGGGTTTTATCTACTTGAGTTCCGTGAAGACAAGGCCCGCAGCTGAGCCCCCTACTAGGATTCCTCTACGGTGATTTAGAGTGTTAACACTCATCGTAGGTGTATTGTTAAACCCGTTTCGCAAGTTGAGGCAGCAAAGGATGGAGTATTGTTTTGGAGCAGTATGTAAGAAGTCGCTAACACCATACGATGTTATTGCTGACCCCTACGTCTCTACGCATTCAGTACTGCTTCTACTCGTACCCGACACGTATAGCGTATGGCCTGAGGCAGGCATATTCCCACACGTATATAGTTATGGCGAACTAATTGAGAGGTTAGAGCAGAAGGTTAAGTCTAAACTCTCAGCAATACTATCACCCTCACTTGCAGGTAAAGCAAGAGTAGCCATCTACCCTTCTCGAGGGTTTCTTGGTGGGTGGAGGTTTACTGCATCACCTCACGAATCAATACTATTCATTTCCTACCACATAGCTAGACTATGCGTTGAAGAGGGATGTACAAAGGTTACCCTAGTAGTGGACAATAACATTGAGGCTATTCACTCAAGCCTTCTACTACTATCGCTACCATTAGTGAAGAAGTTATCGAAAGCTAGAGTAGAGGTAGCAGTTACAGAAACAGAACCAATACCCTACACACCAAGAAGCTACATATCAATAGAGGTTGTAGAGCCGCTAATCCAGCCCTTAGACTCTATCATCGAGGCTAGAGATGCTAGAGGGAAAGTGATTGCCGTATGGAGTGAATACGAGCTAAACATAATCAGGGAAATTATAGAGGACTATGTGGAGAAAACAATACTGCATAAGAAGACCGTAGGAGGGGAGGTAATACATAGTTTAAGAATAAGATTGTGCCCCCGGTAGGAGGCTAGCCAGCTCATCCAACGGGGCTTAGCCCCGCGTTGCGGCTGCGCCGCCGCCGGGATACCGGGGGCTCTAACGGGGGCCAAATATACTAGTTTCACCATAGGCTCGTTTAACTCTTACTCGCCTCACTAGATATTAGATTGAGTGGAGGCGTTATGGACGCTACAACAGCTACTGGGATATCGTCAACGATTACAGCGACAACAGGGAATGATATTCCAGCATTAACCAGTTGTAACAGCTTACTCCTAATCCTCTGTAGCTTAGAAAGCTTAGCGTTAATCCTCTCGATACACTCTCTTGACAAGATATCAACCATGCTTATAGCACTAGGGTTTACTAGCAAGTGTGAATCACTATCA
>CAZTPV010000113.1:0-4289 GCA_964615085.1 uncultured Desulfurococcales archaeon | reverse complement strand
TCTGGAGTAGCTAGGGTAAAACTAGGTGATGTATTGAACTACCTAGCCTACTCTTTTGCGTTTTCACTACTGGCTGGCATACTGCTTGTGGTGGTGAAGCCTTGAGCCTACCAGCCTTATACCCCTGGCAGGTTAGTGTTATAGATGCTATATCAATGCTAGTACTTGTTACAGCATCTATAATATCGATTACGAGGAGTATTCAACTAGCCATAAGGGTATATATTGTCCAGGCGTTAATGATAGTCATCCTCTTCGCAACCATAGGCGTTAAATACTTGTGGTTTGTATGGTGGTCTATTTCAGCTGCTATAACTAAAGCACTTATAGTGCCTTTAGTGCTTACTTGGGTTGTAAAACATACCAGCTATATAACTGAGCGCGAAGAACCATTTGTATCTAGAGCCGTCTACATCATAATCATAGTTCTAGTATGCATATTATCTGCTGTAATAGCTCGTGAAATACTTGTCCACGTACCTAAAGTGGTTAGTGGTACCTCGTCCTCTCTCGCGTCAGCTTTAACCCTGACGCTTATAGGGCTAACTACGGTGTCCCTCTCGCGTAATGCGTTAAAGCAAATACTAGGTGTAGTAATGTTTGAGAATGGTTCGCACATACTTTTAGCAGCACTAGCGTTCTATGTTCCTGAATCTGTTGAGGTTGGTGTATCAACTGATGCTGTGTTCATGGTCTCAGTGCTAGCATACTTATCGTATAGGATGGTTAAGATTAGAGGGAACATGGATGTCTCGAAGCTAACAGCATTAAAGTACTAGGTGGTGGGGTTATAGTGCTTATAGAGCTTGTATCGCTGATGCTAGCAATGTACGCTGCTTCAATCCCCTTAACACTACTGGGTAGAAGAATTAGTGAGGTATTATGCGTCTCCTCTACAGGCTTTGCACTAATAGTCTCGATTATAGCTCTCTCACACGTGTATAACCTAGCTGTAAAACCCTTAGTGTTTGCTGATGGTCTTCTAGTCTTAGATCCCATAGCTTGTTGGGGTCTAATCGTTGTATCGTTAATAGGTTTTGTTGAAGCTCTCTACAGTACTGAGTATGTTAGGTATAGTGGTGTTCTCATCCAGAGGTTTAAGCTGTACTACCTCCTATACATGGTTACAATGCTAGCCATGACATTAAGCGCCCTCTCTAACAATATAGTGTTGATGTGGGTCTCTATAGAGGCTACAACGTTGTCAACAGCAGTTTTAGTGGGTATCTACGAGTCTACAACAAGTATTGAAGCTGCATGGAAATACGTCATAGTATGTGGAGTTGGAGTCTTCTTTGCTCTCTTCGGAACCCTATTACTCTACGATGCCGCATTAATGGCTGGTATGAATGCTCTAGATGCTATGAGCTGGATAAGCCTCGTGGAGGGGGTGCAGCGTGTCGCGAAGTTTAATACTCACTTGTTAATGCTAGCCATACTACTAGTTGTAGTAGGTTATCTAGCTAAGGCTGGTGTTTTCCCCTTACATGTATGGCTTCCTGACGCTCACTCAGAGGCACCCTCCCCGATTTCCGCTATTCTTAGTAGTGTAGTTGTGAAATGTGCAATCATCGTCTTATTGAGGTATTATGCGATAGTGATAAGGGCTCAGCTCTCATGGTTTATAGCTCCTATACTCATTTGCCTAGGGCTCCTCTCCATGTTTATTGGTGGATTCAGTGTTCTAGTCCAAGATGATATTAAGAGAATGCTTGCTTACTCGACAGTTGATCAGGTAGGTGTTATAGTAGCTGCTTTAGGTGCTGCAAACCCATTAGGTATTCTAGCAGCCATCATACATATAGTGTATCACGCTATAGCAAAGTCGCTAGCCTTCATGAGTTCTGGAATAGTGTCTCTCAGACTTAAGGGAGTTAGATCGATAAGGAGTATTGGTGGGCTTATTAATAGGGGGTTAGGCCTCGTATCCGTATTAATGATTATCGCTATCCTCGGTGTTATGGCTACCCCGCCAGATCCAAGCTTCTATAGCAAGTTCTACCTGTTTCTTGCAATGGCTAGGAGGGGAGGCATGTTGGCTGTGATAACTCTCATAGCTATACTTGTCTCGGAGGCTGCGTTAGCCTATAAGCTACTAGAGATAGTTTTCGGACCGATAAAGGTTAAGCTGAAGGCTACTATACCTTTAGAGTCTTACACCATTAGCGCTAAACGTGTAAAACGTAATCCGCGTTTAAGATTATCCATAGCATCCTGCATCATACTTACACTAATCCTTCTCTCACTCTTCATACTCGTATCACCATACATATCCCTTGCTAAGACTGTCGTAGTGGAGGTTATCGGCTCCTCTAACACTATGGGGTGGGGAGTATCTTGAACCTAGTGGAGGAGGTTGCAGCTAAGATAAGGAGTATGCAGGGAGTGAGAGACGTTGATGTTGGAGATGGTAAGATTCTAGTACATGTTGATAGAGAGTACCTAGCATCCATAGTGGCTAAGATATACTGGAGCTTAGGAGGATACCTTTCATCGATGATAGCCACCGATGATAGGAGTATCGATGGCCACTACAAAGTATACTATGTATTGTCTATTGAGGAGGGTATAGAGGATATTCGTGGAAAACCATGGGTCATAGTGTACACGCTCATACCATGGGATGATCCTTGCTATCCTTCTGTTACAAGAGAGGTTCCAGCGGCCTCATGGTATGAGCGTGAAGCTAGGGATCTACTTGGCTTAGAGCCTAAAGGTCATCCAGATCCACGAAGACTAATACTACCAGATGACTGGCCTGAAGGAGTTTACCCCTTACGCAAAGACTTTAAATACTCTAGTCGTCCACGGGCTCAGCCCCAACCCTATAGGTTTATGCCAGCTGAGGTAAGTAATGGTATTACCCAAATTCCTTTAAGCCCAGTCCACCCAGTAGCTGATGAGCCTAGTCAATTCAGACTCTACGTTGACGGGGAAGTTGTTGTTGATGTTGATTACCGGTTCTCATACGTGCATCGTGGTATTGAGAAGCTTGCTGAGGAAAGGTTTACCTATAACCAAGTACCATTCCTGGCGGAGAGGATTTGCGGTATATGTGGCTATGCACACAGCTGTGCTTACTGCCAAGCTGTAGAAGAGGCTTTAGGAATAGAGGTTCCAGAACGCGCTGAATACATAAGATCAGTAATGCTTGAAGTTGAGCGTATTCATAGCCACTTACTAAACCTAGGAATACTATGCCACCTAGTAGCTTTTGACTGGGGGTTTATGGAGCTCTTCAGAGTCCGCGAGAAAGCTATGAAGATAGCTGAAATACTTAGCGGGGCTAGAAAAACCTACGGTATGAACATTATTGGCGGTGTTAGAAGAGATGTAACGAGGGATAGACTCCTTAAGGCTATGAGTGTGTTGAAGGAGCTGCGAAGAGACTATTCAAAGGTAATTAATGTAGTGCTAGACAATGGCATATTACGTAGGAGATGTGAGGGCGTTGGAGTGCTCCCACCTAAAGTAGCTAGAGCACTAAGTCCCGTTGGCCCTACAGCTCGGGGGTCAGGGCTTAGAAGAGACACTAGATACGATCATCCTTATGCGGCATATAAATACTATGGAGTTAAACCGGTAGTTGAAAGTGGTTGTGACGTCTATTCAAGGATTATGGTTAGGGCTAGGGAGATTATAGATAGTATTGACTTAATCGAGCACATGCTTGACTCGCTTCCTCAAGGGCCGGTAATGTTTCAGGGACGTGTAGAGCTAGGTGATTACGTGAGGGGGTTAGGATACGTTGAAGCACCCCGGGGGGAGAACGTGCATTTTGTCATCCTCAAGAGGGATTCTAGGGTTCACCGGTGGAGGGTGAGAGCCTCAACGTACAACAACTGGCCAGTACTACCGTTCATGGCGAGAGGCTACACGCTTCAAGACTTTCCAGTAATCCTTGCTAGTATTGATCCATGCTATAGTTGTACAGAGAGAATACTCATTGTGGATACGCGAAGTAATAGTGTTAGGGAGACTACATACTCAAGACTAATCCACTTGTCAAGGAAGGCGACATTTCTGAAGAGTGGTGTTTAACATGAGTCTAAGACTAATCAGCTACTCTTTACGTAGGAGAAGGGCCACAATAAGATACCCTTACGAGGGTATAGAAGTTGATGAATACTATAGGGGAAGGCCTCAAATAGACGCTAGTAAATGCATTCTTTGTGGAGCGTGTGCTACATCATGCCCTCCAGAAGCAATACAAGTGGTAGTAGATCATGCTAGTAGAGAGAAAACATGGAGTATTAACTATGCTCGATGCATCTTCTGCGGTAGATGTG
>CAZTPV010000112.1:0-2549 GCA_964615085.1 uncultured Desulfurococcales archaeon | reverse complement strand
TACTAGCTCTCCTCCTCAAGGATTTTTCTTGCTATTTCATCAGCCTTATAGGGTGCTAAGTCTTGGTATTTTTGTCCAATTCCTACATAGATAATTGGCTTAGAAACTGAGTATGCAACTGATAATGCAGTTCCGCCTTTTACATCCGCATCAAGCTTAGTTAGTATTATATAGTCGATTCCAACTGCGTTCTCGAAGAACCTCGCTTGTTCAAGAGCATCGTTACCAACTAAAGAATCTAGTATAAGTACTTTAGCATGTGGCTTAACTACCTTAACAATCTTTCTCAGCTCATTCATTAAGTCAACATCCGTATGCATTCTTCCTGCAGTATCTATGAGGACTGCTCGGTATCCTCTACTTCTCGCATATTGTATTGCGTCATAGGCTATAGATGCTGGGTCTGCGCCATACTTCCCTCCTATGAATGGTACTCCTAACCTGTTAGCATGTATTTTTAACTGCTCCTGTGCTCCAGCTCGATAAGTGTCTGCTGCAACTATTACTGGTGTTATGTTGTTTCTTTTAAGCATGTAAGCTATTTTTGCTATAGTGGTGGTTTTTCCGACACCATTAACTCCAAAGAATACCATACGGTATGGTGGATCTTTCACCTTCTCTACTTCGTTTACTATGTTGAATTCAGTCTCAACCTTCTTTAGTATTTCAAGTATGAGATTGCTTAGCTCCTGTCTAACTATATCGTTAACGTTCCTGAATCTAGGTATTTTATGGCCTATTAGCCTTTCTTTTAGCTTACTAACTATGTATTGTGCAGCTTCATAGGATACATCACTTTCTACAAGCTCTATGATGTAATCCTCCATGAGAGCTTCAATCTCATCTTCTGAGAGAGTTCTAGTCGTAATGGCATCAGCTAGTCCTTTTGCAAGTTTCTTCAAAGTATTCCTAAGCTTATTGAACAAGCCTTAATTAAACCTCCACACTAGTTTCCTACTTTTGTTGTACTTGGCCTCTAGCCTGCTGAAGGGCTTGTTCAACAGCTGCTCTTAGCGACGAATAGTACTCTACTATGGCTGTGAACTGCTTTTGATAGTAGTCTAGTATTTTCGCAAGCTGAGACCTATATCTTCTAAGTAGCTCTAGCGCCTTGTCTAAAGGCATTAGAGCGTAGACATCCAATCCTAAGTGTATGAAGACTCTACTAGGCTTTGGAACAATGGCATTAACTAGTATAGTCTTGTATTCATCTAACGGTATTAGTGCTGTCGACTTATCCTCTAAGGTGAGCAAGTCTATGGCTTGCTCGGCAGACATGAGAGAAGATATCTTTGCTTCAACATCAGATATTAAGGCCTGAAGTTGCTGAATTTGATCCTCTAGCACAGCTAATTGAGTGAGTGCATCTTGAAGAGTTAAGCGTTGTACTTGAGAACTCATATTTTTACCCACCTTTTTAGCTTAGCTAACTGTAATAACTCTAATCTTGTAACCTCATCTTCACTTATTTCTTCAACGCGTTCTATCACTATATGGTATCTTTTCAATTTATGTCGGCTACCTAGCTCCGATAACACCTTCTCAACAGCATGCTCGGGTTTTAGAGCACGAACTTCAATACTAAACTTCTGCCAGAAAGGCATTTTATCGTGTGATAATAACATCCTACCACTCACTCTATAAAACTTGACCTCACTCAATACTAGTTTCACCCCTAGCTCTTCTAGATCTACTCTATTTTTAATGCTTGCTGAATTCTCATTAGTTCAGGTCCAGTTGTCTCATCGCCTATAATTGCACC
Organism: uncultured Desulfurococcales archaeon; assembly: GCA_964615085.1. Lineage (GTDB taxonomy): Archaea > Thermoproteota > Thermoprotei_A > Sulfolobales > Pyrodictiaceae > CAZTPV01. The sequence goes on along the minus strand of CAZTPV010000112.1, from coordinate 787 downwards.
CTTATCATTTGCTACTATGCCAGCTTTCACAAAGTAAACGCCAAAGTTTACGGTTGCAGTGAGAACGTCAACATTAAATAAGTTTGATAGAAGTCTTACCTCTTCATCACTTACACCGGGATGTACAGCTCCTCCCTTATTCGTCACAACAAGCATAGAGCCTACTGTGGGTATTTTAGAGAGTTCACGTTGGATAATGACATCAACATTTAATACCCGTTTAATGACATCAAGGAGTGATTGTTCGATGAGTGGCGATACTAGTGCAGCTCTGTTATTTGCCACAATAAGGTTTCCTAATGCTGTCATCCTAGTTTTTAAAATTTCGACTTTAATGCCTCCAATACTCTCTTTAAGCATATCCGCCTCCTCATACCTTACTATCCTTGGTAACAATATGCCGTTATCATTACCAGCTACGAGTACTCCATTAATAACCATGTCAGCTATCTTGGTCTCTATCACATCCACGTCTAGCGCATCTCTAATTCGTTTTTTATCTTTTTGGGTTAATCCTGGAGGTACTAGAGCTATCTTGTTGTTAGCATATATGTAAACTCCAACGTTGGGATTCCCATAGATACTCATCAGTTCAATCATAGTAATCTTCCCATCTAGCTCTTAGATGAATGTCTCTCCCTTACTAGGAAAACTTTGACGATTCCTTTCTCCTCGTCTTTTACAGCTTTAACTGTTATTCTACGTGGGGGCTTCTCGATACTTCTCCTCCAGATGTACTCGTTAACATTATTATGTATTTTCACCTTGTCTATTTCAACTCCAAAAT
>CAZTPV010000111.1:0-3213 GCA_964615085.1 uncultured Desulfurococcales archaeon | reverse complement strand
AGGCAATCAAGTCATCAGGCTCGGCATCCTCAACAATTACTTCATCCTCATCCTTTAGCTTCAACCTCTCCTTGATGAAATCAACAACAGCTGGGTGGAAGACTTTATTGAGATCCCTAACCTTCACTATCCTTTTCATGGCTATCACCAGCTATATTGGTGGGCCCATTGGACCCCACAACTCTTCCTCAAGCTCCATCTCAATTTTCACAATTTTCATAAGCTCCTTAAGACACGCTTCTCTCGCTCTCCCTTTGAGCCGCTCACACCTTTTCTTCTCTGCTGAAGCCCAGTAATAGTACTCACTCATAGCTATCACCAGCCTTTACTCCATCATGTAGATGTAGATGTAGTCGGCTAGGTCTCTTGCAACCCTCCTATCCACACCAAGCCTACTCAATATACTGATAAACCTATCATAGTCATCATTGTAGAGCTTCTTGATGAACACTGAGCCCCTGTAGATGCTGACATAGGGTCTTCCACGATTACTCCAATAAACCTTGACAAGCACATCATTCCTATCTATCATGGTACACGCTCTAGCATTCTTCTCAGGCCTAAGCACTATATTCCAATCATCTTTCCTAACAACAATCAACTCGTTTGCCCTAGTGTCCCTGATACTAGACGCAAACTCGAAACAAACACGAACCTTGGAGTTGATTCTATCGAAGAGTAATCCGACCTCGGTCATCTCTTCTTCACCTCTAAACCTCCTCCTCAAAGTCACCCGTTGGTGAAACAACATAAAAAACCTCCTTGAACTCATGAAGTTGCATCATGAAGCCAATGAAATCATCTGCATAAACACTAATCTTCGGTGAAAAACACCACAAAATCTCCTCGGTTTCAAAGCATGCAACCTTCTCTATCTTGCTCATGGGTCTCGACCATGTATTAATATTACACGGTCGGGGGTATAAAAACCCTGCGCCCGCCCGTATACATTATAATATAATTATAGTAGTTAGAAGCAGGCAAGGTACGGAGGCTCCCCCATTATCCTGATACATTTATCCATCAATGATTCCCTGAGAGAACTATTAACATTGACAAGGCCAGTCAAAAGCAGTACCTCTGAATGCCATAAAGGCAAGTGTTTTGCTACATAGACCGGCTTGATATCAAGCTCATGATATTTAGGACTAATCCTAAGAATAAGCTTCCATTTTAATGATCCATCTATTTCTCCAGCCCTAGCACGGGCCAGTTTAAGATGGTGTTTATCAGCCAATCCAAGCTTTACAAGTTCTTTCATCCCATAGTGGAAGATTTTCACAGGATTATCGCTAGAGTAATCCCAGTAGATATGGTAGCCTTTACGTGTCCTGAAAATGATAAGCGGTTTAGGGATCCAAGGAACAATTTTCCTTAACAGCTCTTCTAAAGGCATAGGATTATCTATCTCGGTTATGAGCCAGTACTTGTTCTCGCACTTATCATAATTGGTTATCCCGATAACATAGTTGGTTGGCTCTCGATTTGCTGAATGCTTGCGTGAAGGCTTCCAGCACACAAGCTCCAAGCAGATCAATGATAATCACCCGAAGATGTATTCACGGGCCGCCCAGATAGCATCACGTACAGTCCTCCAGCTAAGCCCTAATTGATCAGCAATAAACCGGTACAACTGCTGTGGTGATGCTTCCCACGTATCTATTACCCACTCAAAGTTCATCTCCTTGAACTGATCCACTAGATACTCCCACACCTTAACGTAGCTTGGTCTAATTCTCCTGGCATGGCTTTTGATAACGCTAAAGAAATAGTCACCGACAGCCTCAAACGCGGGCTTTACTGCTTGTTCCTCGAAATTTATGCGTCCTTCACGAGACATGTAATCCCAAGGTACTCCCTGAAGCCACTCCATCATTGACTCCCAAGCCTCCCTGAGACTATATCTTTCCTCTCCAACCCTGATCAGCCTAGCCCTTGCTTTCCAGTACTTACTCTTGCTCTTCTTCCCCATCACTATCCCTCCTTGGAACCTCTATGATCTTAACATCAATCATTCGTACAGCAACAATCCCTGAACGTGTCTCCAGCACTAGCATTGCAGGTGTAGCAGTTCTCACCTTGCCATCCACGATAATCATTCCTCTCCCCCTCAATGCTACTCTAACAACATCCCCTTTGCATAGTTCTACTCCCAGAATGATGAAACACTCCCTGTTACCACTTCCTTCTCCTGAAGCCATAGCCTACACCCCTCCTAGTAGACTTAGTATAGTTAGGCCTACTAGTGTTGTATCCTCTTGTCATTGACATCATCCTATATTCCAGCATGTCCATGACCTCACTAACCTGCTGTAATGCTTGTTTCGCGTAGTTGACAATCTCTTTTGCATCATCATGGTTCATGGACTCTGCAATCGTTATTATGTTCTTGAGATGATCCATAATGATTGCCAAGCGCTTGAATATCCCCATCCTAGTTTGACTCACCGTACATCAGCCTCCTCAAAGCCATTTCAACTACCTTGGACTTAGTCGTGTGAAGCTTCTCTGCAAGCTCCTCCAACGCCTTAGCCAGCTCAGCGTCTATGGACACGCATATGATAGCTCTCACCATAGTTGCTCTACCTCCCTTATGCTCCTATAGATTCTTGCCTTGCTATTGTAATGTTCCACTAGCCATTTTAGCCAGTCAAGAGCCACGTTAAAGCACCAGTCACTCGTAAAGGCATCATCACTATCATAGTAGCATGTTAGTTGCTGTATGCTACCAACACCAACATATATTGACTTTACAACACCATTGTCAACGTCAAGCTCAGCCCTACCAACACGCTTCTCTCCATCATACACTTCAATCTCTATCTTCTCCCACACGCTCCTAGTCATATCCTCACCACCCGGATATTGTTCTCGAAGTAGGATTTGATGTATTGATTTATGGCCTCCCTAACGATCTCGCTAACCGACTTGTTCTCGGCTTTTGCCATTGCTTCAACAATTTCCTTGAGGATCATAGGTACTTTCACGCACAGCATGGCTGTCATTTACATATCACCCTCTATCTTTTCTATGTCTTCTAGCAATAACAGTAACCTATCATATACCCTGACACGCTCAACATATTTTTCCATTAAGTGTTTAAGTTTGCTTAGCTCTCTACTAGTCTCTACAATTGCATGCCTATCATCAAACGCTTCAAATGGCTCCTTAATCACCTCAAACATCTTCACTATCTGCTTACCAAGCTTCTCA
>CAZTPV010000110.1:0-4882 GCA_964615085.1 uncultured Desulfurococcales archaeon | reverse complement strand
ACCAACAACAATGTTTAGGGCTAGCATAAAACTTGGTAATAGCTTCGCAGGTGTAAATCCTGGAGGGGTGTAGCTGAATAGATTACCTGCAATACCGAGTTGAATACCCAGGTACAAGCCGTAAGCTGTCAACAACGCCATTATGGGTATGGCTATGAAATCTATGAAGGCCATTGACACGATCCCCATCATCGGCGGTATGGCCATGATTATACCACTAACCATGGTGAATACTGCTGTTGGTAGATCCATGAGCCTACCAGGCCCACCAACATTCCAGCCTAATACTACTGCTATGGCTGCGGCAGCAAGCCAAGTCTCAATACCATACCACGCGAATGAGGGTATTCCGGAGGCTACGAGATTAATTAGCACTCTAGCACCATAGCTTCCAAAAGCGTGCTCAGCGATAACATAGGTTGTCAGACCCGTCCTAGCCCCCATGTAGGATGTTAACGTGAATATAGCCCACAAGATTATGTTACCTAGTATGATTGCACAAAGTGCTGGCCAGAATGGGAGCATGGTTAACGGTGTTGCACCACCCATTAACGCTGCTATAACGAAAGCTACACCAGCCCATACAGCTGCATGGTACTTCCAAGACTTTCGAAGCTCTAGCGGAATAGGCTTAAGCGCGTAGATCTCCTCAACACTCCTCTCACGCCCACTGTCAGTAATCTCATCTAATCTTTTATCTTCCCCCACGACTTTCACACCTCTCAAAGTTAGTTAGCTACGAGACTCCTATGGTGGGAGAATCTAAAAATTTTACTTTTCGCCTACTAGGTGTTAGGCGGGGAAAATTATAATATCCCATTATAGGCCCACAATACTTTACAAGACCCTTGCGTGGTGGGCAAGTTGTGGAAACTCAGTCGAGAAGACATCATTGACCTAGCCACTGGAGCAGCAATACTAGGTGCTGGTGGTGGAGGAGACCCATACATAGGTATGTTAATGGCCTTACAAGAGGTTGAGAAGGGGAGAGAAATCCTCGTAGCCGATCCAAGTGAGGTTAGTGGTACTGATTTCATAATACCTGTTGCCGGTATGGGTACACCTACGGTTCTCATAGAGAAGCTTCCATCAGGGCAAGAGCTTGTTTATGCTCTTGAAGCTCTTGAGGAGTATTATGGTGCTAAAGCAGACTTTATAACCCCTATTGAGGCTGGGGGGATAAACTCTACAATACCTCTTGTAGTTGCTGCTAGGAGAGGAATACCTGTAGTCGACGGAGATGGTATGGGTAGAGCTTTTCCAGAGCTACAAATGACTACATTCCACTTGTATGGTGTTAAGGCTACGCCCATGGCTATGGCTGACGAGAAGGGGAATAAAGTGGTTCTAGACACCATCGACAACTACTGGGCGGAGAGGATTGCTAGAGCCATAACCATAAAGTTTGGTGGTACGGCGTGGATAGCAATCTATGCTATGAGGGGAAGTATATACCGTGAAGCTGCTGTATGGAGAACCTTAAGCTTAGCCATAAGGATTGGAAGAGCTATAAGGGAGGCTAAGAGGAGGGGTTTAAGCCCTCTTAAAGCATTAGTTGAGGAGTCTAATGGCTTCCTCCTCTTTAAGGGTAAGATCATAGATGTTAGGAGGTTTAATGTTGGAGGCTTTGCTAAAGGAGAGGCAGTGCTAGATGGACTTGACGAGTTTAAGGGCTCAAAGCTTGTTATAAAGTTTCAAAACGAGAACCTCATAGCTTTGAGGGATGAAGAGCCTATTGCAATGGTTCCAGACATAATAGTTGTTGTTGATAAGGAGACTGCTAAGCCTATAACTACTGAGAGGCTAAGGTATGGTCTAAGAGTTGCTGTGATAGGGATACCATGTAGCAGTAAATGGAGAACAGATAAGGGGTTAGCCACGGTTGGACCAAGGTATTTTGGCTATGATGTAGAGTACAAGCCAATAGAGAAACTAGTAGGGTGAGAGACGATGGTTTACCGTATAGGAGTTGACGTTGGTAGTACTCATACTGATGCTGTAGTTATAGAGCCTCCATCAAAGCTTATTGCAGCTGTTAAGGTTGCTACAACACCAGATGTAACAACAGGTATTATAGAAGCTCTTAAGGAGGTTGTTAAGAAAGCTGATGTGAAGCCAGAGGATATTGATGCAGTGATGTTTGGTACAACTCATGTCATTAACGCTATTGTACAGAGGAGGGGGCTAGCTAGAGTAGGCGTTATAAGGATAGGCTTACCCGCTACAAGTGCTATTGAGCCTATGTTGGACTGGCCTAGTGATCTACGCTCCATAGTTAATGGTGGTGTCGTACTGGTTCGCGGAGGTCATGAGTATACTGGTGAGGAGATAGCTCCTCTCGACGAGGATGCTGTTATTAAAGCGCTGAAGGCTTTTAGAGAGAAGGGTGTTGACGCAATAGCCGTTTCCTCTGTCTTCTCCATAGTTAATCCAAGCCACGAGCTTAGAGTACGTGAGTTAGCACAGAAGTATGCTCCAAACATACCCATTGTCTTAAGCCACGAGATTGGATCAATAGGTCTCCTAGAGAGGGAGAATGCTACAATACTTAATGCTGCAACCCTTCCCGTAATGAGGAAAGCCATAGAGGCTTTGAGAAACGCTTTAAGAGAGCTTGGGCTATCAGAGGCTAGAATGTTCTTCGCTCAAAATGATGGTACTACAGCTAGTGAGGACTTTGTTGCAAAATACCCCGTATTTACAGTCATAGCACCTATATCCAATAGTATTCGTGGTGCGTACGTGCTAACTGGAATACCAAACGCGATTGTAGCTGACACTGGGGGTACAACAACAAATATCGGGGTACTAGTTAATGGCTACCCTAGAGAGGCCTTAGAAGTTAACATAGCAGGTGTAAGAACCAATATTCGAGCACCTGACGTCATAGCAATAGGTTTAGGTGGAGGAAGCATAGTTAGATGGACCAAGACTGGGGAAATCACTATCGGGCCTCAAAGTGTCGGGTATAGACTTGTTAAAGAGGGTGTAGCCTGGGGCGGAAATACCGTTACAGCAACAGACATAGCCTTAGCTAAGGGAGTCATGTTCATTGATGACCCTAAATGTAGTCCAGAGAGAGCTAGAAGGCTTATACCTGGATGGGTTGTTGAGAAAGCCTATGAGATCATGGTTAGGATGCTTGAAGACGCGATAGATCGAGTGAAGACAAGGCCGGAGCCAGAGACGGTGATACTTGTTGGAGGAGGGTCAGCCATGTGGCCCAGAAGGCTAAGAGGAGCCAAGGAGGTTATTAGGCCAGAGCACGCACAATCAGCAAACGCTATTGGCGCTGCTACAGCACTTGTTGGAGCAACCGTAGATAAAGCCTACTCATACGATCATATACCACGTGAAAAGGCTATAGAGGATGCTAAGAGGGAGGCCATAGAGAAGGCCATAAACGCTGGTGCAGATCCATCAACAGTAGAGGTTGTAGAGGTTGAGGAGATAGCTATGCCGTACTTACCTGGCAACGCTGTTAGAATACGTGTTAAAGCTGTGGGAAGACTACGTATAAGCTAGGAGACATGAAAATAGGCCTTTTACATCCCCATTATCATTCCTCGCTAATACTTATAAACTCATAGCTGACAGGTCTAAGGGTTACAGGGTAGTCTTCAGCCTAGTAGCCTCCCACTTGGTCTCTTGTTGTGTGTGGAGGTGATCCCTCCTCTTGGCCTCCTGGAGGCTCCTGTTGCGAGTTCTACCATACGATTTAAGGCTGATAGAAGAGTATGAGAAGAGGGAGGAGAGGAAGCCAATAGACCTTGGATACTTCATAGTGGTGGGGATATTCCTAGGAGCACTAGTAACAAGCCAGTTCCAGTGTGTTAAAATATGCAGAATAGGCTTTCTAGTCTTTCCAGCTGGAGCTATAGCTTATGCGGTAACATTCCTATGCACAGACATTATCAGTGAAGTGTATGGTAGGAGAGCGAGCAGCATGGCTGTGGTAGCAGGTTTTACCGCGAATATAGCTCTTATCGTACTACTATACACTGGGCTCATACTACCACCCCTAGCAGCTAGCTACCAGGAGAAGTATAGCATCTTAATGTTTACACCACGGATAGTAGCTGCTAGCTTAGCCGCCTACCTTATAAGCCAGACTCATGATGTCCTAGCTTTCCACTACTGGAAGGCTAGGACGCAGGGAAGGTGGCTATGGCTGAGGAATAATGCTAGCACAATGGTCAGCCAGGCCATCGACACCATAATATTCATAACGCTGGGTTTCGCTGGAGTAGTATCCTTTAGGACGCTACTACAGATGATAGCCTCCCATTACACTATAAAATTCTTATGCGCGTTATGCGATACACCATTCTGTTATCTTGGAGCATGGCTACTGAGACGCCACTAGGAGTGTATTAGATCATAGTCGTTAATAGGGATGAACCTCTAGTAGCTTAAGAGTGGGGGGAGTCGTAGCCCCTTGGTAGTTAAAACAGGTGTTTCTCTCCCCGATAAAGTCTATGATCAACTACTTAAGCTAGCTACAAGCATGGGGTATACCAGCATATCTAAAGCCGTTAGAGACGCTATAGAGCTCTTCATAGCATTCAATAGATGGTGGATACATAAGGGGCCTGTAACAGGAACCTTGCAAGTACTCGTATCGGCGAGAGACGATAAAGCTATCACTAGAATGGAGGAAGCTGAAGAAGATTATCAGGATGTGGTTCACACAGTGGTCAAGGTTAGAGCGTCCAGCGATATGAAGCTATACATCATCATAGTTAGAGGGGATGGCGCTAAAGTCAAAGAGCTTTACAAGAAGCTCGCTAACACTAGGGGGGTCATTAGCATTCAAGCTGCATTAGTACCCTACTTTGAGGAGGAGAAGGCTTAAGAGGAAAGAAAGTCATTAGCAGAAGGA
>CAZTPV010000109.1:0-2572 GCA_964615085.1 uncultured Desulfurococcales archaeon | reverse complement strand
TCTTATAAGAAGTTGCAACTATGGAATGAGAAAATAGAGAAGGATTTCTTGCTATGGCTTCATAGCGTAGGGGTAGAGAAAGTTTATGGATTATCTTCTCATCTTGCTGAAGAAGCTGTGAAAGGTAAAGGAGGTCTCTTCGAGTTATTAATTCAGTCCTTAGGTAACAATGAAGAAGCGGAGGCAAAGGCTAATGAGATCTTGCGTCAGCTCTCAGAGGTGTTTTCTAGGGGTAAGTTTGACTTGATTTGTGAATTAATCGACTACGAAAAACAACTCTATGTATGTGCTCATTTGCGTAAGAAGATAATTGCACGTATGAGGCGTAAAGAGGATAAACTCATATTGAAGGAGAAGGTGTTCCCTGTAGTACCTAGTAGAGTAATTATGTATATAGACCCGATCTCCAACGCTAGGAGGTTTGAGATAGAGTTTACTGGCGATGAAAGGATCATGCCGAAGTCGGTTAGAGTTGGTCCTGCCGAGCCGCCAGATATCATTGGCTGGCTTAGAGCCCGCGGATTGTGCTATCATGCACGCCTAGCTGAGGATTCGCTTAATGCTGTCCTAAGTGCTTATCTTAGGAGAGGTATTGGAGAAATAAAGGAGGAGATTGAGAAGCCTGGGTTCTACCTAGTTAATGGTAAAGTGGTAGCTGTGAGGTGGGAAATTGAGGAGGTCAGTATCGGGGAGCTTAGAGAAGCATTGGAGGTACTTAACGAACTAGCTACTAAGTGGTATAAGCATACTATTGAAAAATTCGCTATGGTGATTAAGTGGGGGATAATAGCTCCCTTCATATACACTATGAAGCAGAGAGGCAACTGGGTGCCCTGGCTTTATTTGTACGGTAGTTCGTTTACAGGGAAAACTACTCTTGGAGAGGTGGTGCTGGATATATGGGGTCTAGGATCTGAGTATAAGAAGAGTGGAGCTAATATAGATACGCCTGCTCGAATTGGACACGTCCTCTCTCAGTCTACATTCCCTACACTTGTTAATGAGGTCGGCAACGCAGTAGTTAGAGAGGATGTTGTAGAGCTCATGAAATCCGCTATAGAGAGCCCGATAGCTAGGGGGAAGTTCGTTAGAGGTGTATATACCGAGTTCCCAAGCCTGTCGCCTTTGGTAATGACTAGTAATAGGATGTTGCCACGTGATGATGCTCTTTTGAGGCGCCTTATAGTGTTGACCTTCACCTTCGGCGAGAGGATAGATCAAGAAAAAGCTAAGGAGTTCGAAGAACGTGTAAAACCAAGGCTCGGCAAGCTCCATGCACTAGGTAAATACGTGGCTAAGAACTTAGTTGAGAACCCTGAATTACTAAGAAAGAGCTGGCTGGAGCTGGCCGAGGAGCTACTAGCTAAAGCATATGCTGAGGCATCATTACAGATCCCTGACTGGATAAAGCTCCGAATAGAGCACAGTGCCATGACCGTGTACGACGATCTAAGGGAGGTTATTAGAAACTATTTAGTTAAGCGAGTAAATGATGAGTACAATAGGTTTGTCGGGCGCATTGAAGTGATCGAGCATGTCGAAGCCGAGCAAGATGGTAGTGTTAGTGAGAGGTACAGGTTTCTAGGTAGGCATAGTATTCCTTTCGAGGAACGCGTCAAAATAGTCTTAGAAAATAACCTGTTACCTTGGGTAATTCTGAAAGAAAACGATGTTTTAATTACAACCGGTTTCGTTGAAGAACTACGTAAAGTTGTCGGTGATCTCGGCGGGTTAAAGTCTATTGGGGAACTATTAGGATGGACATATTTTCCTAAAAAATCGTTTAGAATAGGTAAAAAAGTTAGGAACCTTACGTGTTTAGTGGTCGGTTTGAACGAATTTATATCGTTCCTTAAGCCAGAGGAAGTCCACTCAGTATCTAATACATCGTTGTCTCAGCAAGCCTCACAGCAAGCAACCTAAAATGGTGTTGCTTCCTCCCACAGCTTGTCGAAGAATACTATAGCATCTCTTACAACGGTCTTATCTGTAGTGTATATGCCTGCCTGTCTCTGATTGTTCAGCCCCTCCGAGTCTAAGTCTGCTGATGATATTATTGCCGCTAAATCATCGAAGACTATCATTCTGGCATGGGCCATGTTATGAATTCTGATTTCGGCTCCGATATGCTTTAGTGCTTCAAGGGCGTCTTTATGGGCTTTTCTATCAGGCTTTCGCGTGATTATTCTAACCCCCGCACCGTTCTTTATCATCTTAATTAGGTATTCAGCACCGGTATTATCTATGTATAGACTTATGACCCTGACCTCCCTCCATCTAGGTGATTTAGCTAGCTCGACTATTTTATCTCTGATAGTCTTGCTCTCAATGAGTGTGACCAAGAATTGATGTGTTATTCCCACTCCTATACCTTCGTAGGCTTCCATCAGCTTATATAGCACATCCTCAACTCTCCAAAGACCCCACTTGCGCCTCAGTTCCTCAAGTTTATCAATAATGGCTGAATCCAGCAATACTAAACGATGCTCCGTTAACCCTAATGCGTTCTTCCACTCACTAATACTGACACGGAATTTTCCACCTATATTAACAGTTCTTGTATCAAGAGGAG
>CAZTPV010000108.1:0-3440 GCA_964615085.1 uncultured Desulfurococcales archaeon | reverse complement strand
TGGTTTAAGACAAGCAGCTATACAGAGTGTAATAAATACAAACTACTTCCGTGTAAGAGTTGGAGAGGAGCTTAAGTACGTTAAATTAGCGTATGGTGAGTCAGGGCACGAGATTAGGAAACATGAATTAGTCCTAACAGCTAAAGATCTTAAACAAGCTACCGGTGTGACAGCTGACGATATCGCTAAAAACCTGCTAGATAGGGGCTTACATGCTCCCATTACATACTTCCCCATTATTGTTGAAGAGGCACTAATGTTCGAATTCACCGAAAGTGAAACGCCAGAGTACATTGAGGAATACGTTAAGGCTCTTCGCGAGATTGAGAGGCTATCTATTGAGAGCCCAGAAAGAGTTAAGGAAGCGCCCCTCAATACTAGTGTAAGGAGAGTTGATGTTGTTAAGGCTAACCATCCTAGATACGTGACTCCATCGTATAGAGTTTACTTGAAGAGGCTTAGGGGAGAGATAAAGAGCCTCTAACAGTTTCAACAAGAGTATTACCCTTCTCACGCAGTATTTTCTCTACAAGACTTCTATCGGGAGCGCTTTGAGCGCCCCTTCTTGTAACCTTAATTCCAGCTGCTATGGAGGCTGCAGCTAAAGAGTCTTCGAGCTCGTAGCCTTCTGCTAGGAAAGTGTTTAGGTAGGCATTAAAGGTGTCACCAGCACCAGTCGTATCTATAACCTCTCCATGACTATAGGGCTTAACATATAATACCTTACCACCTATACTGCACAGTGCTCCTTTAGCCCCCAACCTTAGAACTGTGATCTCGCACCCCAATTTAGCTAAGTACTTAAGTGCTTCAAGAGGATTATTGCAGTCAACTATTCTTCTAGCCTCTCTAAGACTTAGGCTTAATATCGTTGTATAGGATGCTACATCCTTAATCTCCTCTAGCAGTGTAGGACTAAGATATGTTCCTGGATCATAGCTTATTATCCTAGATCTCTTACAGTTTCTAAGGAGCATTCTTTTAATAACCCTTGGACTTACACTAGCAAAGTGTATAACGTCAACCTCTTCTCCATCACATACCTCGTCTCCTCTAAGAAGCCTATTAGCTCCTGATATCTTAATCATAGTGTTTCTACCCTGTGAGTCCACTAGGATAAAGACCATTCCTGGCGGCTCATCATCATGTACAATGATCATGCTTGTGTCTATGCCTAACCTTTTAAGCTTATCTATGACTCCAAGCTTAACAGCTAATATCCCTGTATGCGCTAATATTTTTGCCTTGCAGCCAGCTTTAGAGCATGCATAAGCATAATTTGTGGCTGCTCCACCAACATCAATTAGCACGCTATTAGCGTAGGCTATTGAAGGGTGTTTGGGATATTCATTAACATATATGTAGAAGTCTACGTTTAAATTACCTACAGCTATATGTCTAGTAGCATTAAGCCTCATACCTTATCAGCTCCACGCCCTAGTGTAAGCTTTAAATCATGGGCTGTCTTGCCACGCTACTACCGCGTTAGAAATGGGTTACACGCAGTAAAGAACGTGCTTTCACTATACCTTAAACTGGTGTACGAGTATAATAGTTTAATACGTGGTAGAGGCTACTACCTTAAACCCATTCATACGGTGACTAGAAGGCTTCCCGATGGTCGACGTAAGATCTATCAGTATATCGGTAGATATTGGTGGAAAATAAGCTATTGTGGTAAGCGTGGTAAGACTTCAAGAGTATGCTGGAAGTATGTGGGAAGAGAGAAGCCGAAAGAGCTTCAAGATCTTCCAGACCCGCCTCCAAACCCCTTATCAGGTCTGCACTACATAGTTGATGGAGATGATGTAATACTTGATGAGAGGATGTACGAGAGATTTAAGTGGGTGTTTAGTGCTTACAAGGTTGAAGAGGTGGATGAGGAGCCTTCCCCTCAGCAGAGCAGAGGATGAAGTGTTTCATGGTGGCCGCCACCGACACCGCATAGTCTCTTAGTACTTCTGAGGCGTGTGAATCATGGCAAAATACTCTATTAAGATTGTTGGCGCTGATAGTCTTGGAGTAAGATCTATGGCTGCCTTCATAGAGGCAGGTAGTTACAAGATAGCTATAGACCCTGGTGTTAGTTATGCTCCTAGAAGATATGGTCTACCTCCTCATAAAATAGAGCTAGATAGGCTTGAGGAAGTAAAAGCTAGAATACTAGAGGAGCTTGAAGATACAACACATGTACTCTTAACACATTACCATTACGATCATTACCTATATCGGAGCGAGGATGCTAGTGCCTATCAGGGTAAGATACTCATAGTCAAACATCCTTTTCAAAACATTAATGTGAGTCAAAGGATTAGAGCTTACAGATTACTTAAGAAGAATAATGTAGAGAAGCTAGCCAGTAGGATTATTTATGCTGAAGATCAGAGGGTAATTAGAGTAGGGGACGAAATATACATTGAAGCTTCACCACCTGTGCCTCATGGGGCTGATGGGACTAGACTTGGCTACGTTGTGATGTTCATGGTTAAGGTTGGTGAAAATGTCTTCATTCATGCTTCTGACGTCCAAGGCCCCATGTCTAACAAGGCTTTAGATGTGCTACTTAAGTGGCCTTCAGGAGTTGTATTCATTAGTGGTCCTCCAACGTACTTTGAAGGTTATAAAGTTGAACAGTCTCTTGTAGAGCAAGCGTTTAGGAATATACTTTGCCTTGCGCAAAGACATAAGATAGTGATTGTTGATCATCATATGGCAAGGGATAAGAGGTACCCTGCGGTACTTAGCAAGCTTGCTAAGGAGTCACAGAACAAGAATATAACTTGTGCAGCACACTATATGGGTTGTCGAATGGAGCTTCTTGAGGCGTTTAGAGATGAGCTCTGGCAGGCCACTAATAGTCATAGAGCATCTAGAACCTAAACTCTCTAAGTGGTTGCAGGTAGAGTATGAGCATTCAGCTCTACTAGCAAAATCGAGACTAGTTATAACAAATTTTAGGAATGCTGATAAGAATTTCTGTGAAAACATTGGTGTTAAATGCTACAATGAGAGTATTGTTGAGCTTCAAGGAACTCTCTATAGTAGTCAAGATCGGATAATAGTTCTTGATCCTAGCGCTAATAGATTACTAGATCCTGGAGAGGCTAGAAGAGCTGAGGTAATAGTTATAGGAGGCATACTTGGAGATCACCCACCACGTGGAAGAACTAGACAGCTTCTATCATCTCGTTTGCCTCAAGCTCTTAAGAGGAGTTTAGGGCCTCATCAGTTTAGTATTGATGGTAGTGTTTACATGGCGCTTCAAATTATTAGTGGTAAGAGGGTTAACGAGATACCAGTAAAGGTTGGTGTTTCACTTATCGTGAAGGCCCCCTACAACATTGATGTAGAGATCGTATTGCCCTACGCTTATCCAATAGTTAATGGCCGCCCACTTATACATGAGAAGCTTATAAGTTTACTTAAATCAGGTTTAGCTC
>CAZTPV010000107.1:0-2579 GCA_964615085.1 uncultured Desulfurococcales archaeon | reverse complement strand
GTCTTACCTGATGTAGCTCTAAGGATACTATATCCTGAAGGAGTCTACTCTGCCTCTGTTCCTCGAGTAGTTGAACTACTTTTAGATGCTGTCGAGAAGTTCTATACGAGAGTTCCAAGTATGAGGAAACTTAGGAGACTTGTTAGGAGAGGCAATCTAGTCTATACGCTTGATGTCCCCATACTATGCGACTTAGTGGTGATGGCTGAAGCTAAAATGTCTAGGATTATCCCAGAGGCTAGAAGCTATACTATCAAGAGCATAGCATTAACATACGCGTTTTCAAGGCTTATAACACCACATGATGCACCTAAAGCTATAGCTAGGCTCTGCAAAGCCTACAACATTATTGAAGAGCACTGTAGTGACGATATTACGGGTGTAGCGTGGTCAAGGGGTAAGCGGGGTGTCATCTACATTAAAGCTTATACAGGGTATGTAACCCATATAGCTATACCAGTCCTAGACGTACTACCTGAAGCTCTTAAAGTACTTGAGGAGCTGGCTCCAAGAGGTAGGATAACCTCCTGCTCTAAAGTCATGAGGATTATCGGTAGCTGTAAACGTAGAGACATAGGCTATCTCCAAGCAGCTCTACTAATAGCTTCTGCATGCCTCCTCTCATGCTATTGGAAGGCTGTAGCGAAGCTAAGAGCTCACGTAGCAGTCTAGTAGGTAGCTTGTAGAAGAATAGTTTTCTACTACATTTCTCCACTATACTAGGTTGGGCTAGGTCTTGAGGAGCACTAGAACAAAGCTAATAGCATCCATAGGGCCTTCATCCTCTAAACCCCATGTAGTTGAGCAGATGGCTAGACTAGGAGTTACTGGCTTTAGGGTAAACTTCGCCCATGGGGATGAGAAGGTCTGGAGTGAGTATGTTGACATTGTTAGGGAGGTTGAGAAGCGTACTGGACGCCCCCTAGCACTAATAGGGGATCTTGTTGGAGCTAGTGTAAGACTTGGAGAAGTTGATAAGCCATTAACTCTTAGAGCTGGAGATCTAGCTTACATAGTTCTATCTGAGAAGGGTTGTAGTGAGAAGAGAGAGATACCGCTCCCCAACCCTAGAGTCTTCTACTCAATAGATGTTGGAGACATAATAGTGATGGATGATGGTAGGGTTAGGCTCTCGGTCATAGAGAAGAGGGGTACGAGAATAACAGTTAGAGCTATTACTGATGCGAGGATTACCTCACGTAAAGCACTTGTTGTTCAGGGTAAGGAGTTTGAACTACCAAGCTTAAGTCAACGCGACATAGATAATGTAAGGTTTGCAGTAGATAAGGGGTTTGACTACATAGGTTTAAGCTATGTTAAGCGTGCAGAAGACATAGAGACTCTTAGAGGGCTACTAGAGGATCTTGGTGCGCCAGAGATAGGGATTATAGCTAAGATAGAGACTAGGAGTGCTGTAGAGAATCTCGAGAAGATAGTCGACGTTACCGACGTCGTACTAGTAGCTAGAGGAGATCTTGGAATGGTTTTTGGCTTAGAGAAGGTTCCATGGCTTCAAACGAGGATAGTTACAGTTGCTAGGAGGAGAGGAAAACCAGTTATAGTAGCTACACAACTATTAGAGTCCATGCTAGAGAACCCCGTACCTACAAGAGCCGAGGTTAACGACATAGTTACAGCCGTTAAGGAGGGTGTTGACGCTTTAATGCTTACTGGTGAAACTAGCATAGGTAGGTATCCCATTGAGGCTGTAGACTGGCTTAGAAGGGTAGTAGAGTATGCTGAGTCCATGCAGCCTCCAGTGAGAATTGAGGTTGAAGGTGATGCTACGATAAGGTTCGCTAAGGGTGTCGTAGCGTTAGCAGAGGATACTAGTGCAACTCTACTAGTATACACCATGAGGGGCAACCTACCTAGAGCTATTGCAGCTGAGAGACCTAGAGTACCAGTCTACGCTGGAGCTAAGAGCCTTAGAGTTGCTAGAAAGCTCTCAATACTATGGGGTATTGAGCCAATACCTCTTGAAGCACAATCATACTCCGAGGGTGTTGAGAAGCTCCTAGCACTACTATGTAGGGAAGGCTACATAGGTATTGGGGAGAATGTGCTTGAGAGCTTTAGGATATCAGCTACAGAGCAACACATAGTCCTTAAGAAGGTTACTTCATGTCCCCCCTAAGCCTTGACATAAGCTCTTCAAGAGCCACACTAATACTCTTACTAAGCTCTTGCATTACAAGAGTAGGGTTAACTGTAGGTGCCTTAGGTAGAGGGTTAACCCATAAACTACGATACATGCCACTAACTGTTTGTGCGTCTAAGGCTTTATCAAAACTCTCCACACCCTTCTTGATCAAATATAGTTCACGAGCCTGCCTTGGATGATACCTCCACAAGTGCTGCCTCCTAAACTCCTCCCATGGTATTCCAGTACCAGTATACCTAAGCCTATAGCTAGCCTTTATGGCTTCTTCAACTAGTCCTGGATCTTCTAGGAGGTCAAGGAGCCTATCGTTAATCTCGTGGGGACTCATGTAGGGGCATAGGAGACAAGCCACTCTCGTGCGGCCCTCAAGGTAGTCTGGGTGTACTAGGTTAAACATCCTACAAGCTTTAACTAC
>CAZTPV010000106.1:0-3195 GCA_964615085.1 uncultured Desulfurococcales archaeon | reverse complement strand
CCCCACTAGGTGGAAGGCGTACCCCGCATCCTGCCAGGCTAGACGACGGGCCCATACATATTAAATCAGTTAGTTTTGAGTAGGGGTTTTATCCCTAAACTAGTAAACCTCGAATATGCTAGAGTCACTATTACAATTGTATTGTTGGATCTAGTACTTTAATCTCTTTACAAACCTCCTTTAGCTTCCTGGCAAACTCTATACCTTCCTCAAAGTTTTCGAATACTATGGTGTAAAGATACCTTTTTGTCCTAGCCTTAATCTTTAGAACCCTAATCCTCTTAGTTCCCTCCTCAGTTCTTATCCTTCTAAAACTTTCCTTGACTCTACACTCTTGAGCTCTTTTAGCTATCTCGATGAAGGTGTTTGGATCCTTAACCTCTTTTGGCATGTTCTCCTCCCTACGCAGGTCAAGCCCTAGTAGGATAATTTATAGGTTTCCATGTTGTTAGTTACAACAACCTTTTCAACTCCAAGCATTTCAACTTGCTTAGCAAAGTCTCGTGCTGTATCTATATCGCTATGCACTATGTAGACTTCTGTAGGCTTTACCTTCTCTATGAACTTTAGTAGGCCCTTTCTATCAGCATGACTTGATAAGTCTATCCACTCCAGTCTAGCTTTCAAAGGCTCATTGGTGTCCGGCATCAAGCCCTCCTCTAACAACCTCCTACCAGGACTACCAGGAGCCTGAAAGCTGACAAGGACTATAGCGTTTCTAGGGTTACCTCCCAGCTTCTTTAGATAGTATAGGCTTGGGCCACCCTTAAGCATGCCAGCAGAGGCAATTATTACTCCAGGCTTCTTCCACACTTTATTCCTATCCTGCCATCCTCTAACAATTAGGAATTCGCGATAGGCCTTTTCAAGCAGCTTATAGTTATTCATGTATGAAGGGTTTGAAAGAAATACTTCTGTTATTTGACGAATCATGCCATCCACGGCAACATCAACACCTAAATCCCTCTCAGCTAGTATCATCATTACCTCCTGTCCTCTTGCAATGCTGAATGCTGGTATGAGTACGGTACCTCCTCTATCTAGTACAACTTCTTCAATTATTGCTATAAGTCTTTCCTCAGAGAGTCTTCTAGGAGGGTGATCTGATGATCCATATGTAGCCTCTATGAATAGTGCATCAACATTTCTCGGTATTGACTCAACATCTGCAGCGGGCATTAATCTTGTCTCAATAGTGTTTATATCTCCAGTGACTAGTACGTTAAGTCCGTTATGGTTAATGAGGTACATCATGCTCCCAGGTATATGGCCAGCATTAAATGGTTTAACAGTAATATCAAGTTCGCTTATCGTCACTTCCTCCTTAAAGCTTATCATTTTAGCTTCATCAAGCATCTTTTTTACCTCTAAGTGTTCGTAAGGCGTGTAGTAGCCATTTAATTTTAAGAAGTCCTCTAGTATGTATTTGCTCATCTCTAAGGTTGGTTTAGAAGCATATGTTTTGGGGCAGCCACTAACATAGTATAATGGTGCTGTGCCAGTGTGATCTAGGTGTGCATGTGTTAGGAAGATTGCCTTAATGTATTTCGGAGGATACGTATTAGCTAGTATCGGCTTATCTTCCTCATCAAAGTTTATACCTGCATCAATAAGTATTGCATCACGTTCCCCAATTCTTCTAACCAGTAGAGATAGTCTTCCTACCTCTCCTCCTCCTCCTAGTACTGTTACCTCTAACCCCTTTCCCTTTAAACTCATTAGATATCACCTTTCTACTAGCCTTATTCCACCACTAGGGTTAGTTAAACTACCATTAAGTCCTAAGCCAACTAATATTAAGTGTGATTATGGTAATTGTAATCATGTGTTAACAGCCACACATCAAGTACTTTAAGTCTATTTCTCAGCCACTCTTATAAAGAGAGCTATTCACGATAGAAAGTGTAGGAGGTTAAGGGTGGTCTATGTCTTGTTTAGGCTTAGTCCGACAGACATTAAAAGAGCTTTTAAGAGACTTGGAATAAAAGTCGATGTGTCGGAGGTTAAAGCGGAAGAGCTTATAATAAGAACTATGGATGGCAAAGAGCTAGTAATGGCTTCACCGCAAACAGTACTCCTTATTAAAATGCCTGGCGAAACAGTCATGGTTCAAGCAGTAGGTAGTATTGAGGAACGTAGTAGTGAGGAGAAAGTAGAGATTAGCGAGGAAGATGTAAGATTAGTTGCTGAGCAAGCTGGTGTAAGTATTGAAGAAGCTAGGCAAGCTCTTCTCGAGGCTGGAGGAGACATAGCAGCTGCTATAATGCTTCTTGAAGAACGTAGGAAGGCTAGTCTAGGTAAGTGATTCGAGACCTCTAACTAGCTCATTAACGTTAGAGGCTAATGATACTACTAGTGGTATTCTCTCGGCCTCAGCTAACCTTATGGCGAGGTAGTCAACTTTCTTCGTTCCATGGATAACTACTACGGCTGGTTTTATTGGTGCAACTCTTACAGCTATTAGGGGCGATCTACCTGTAGTTACTTTGACAAAGACTAAAGCTCTTTGGGTTGTTGCTCCCATAATATATATGAACTCATTACCACTGAGCGACTCTATGGCAGCTATACTATCTATGACTGTATAGCCATAAATTCTTTCAGTGGGAACTACACCACTTACAG
Organism: uncultured Desulfurococcales archaeon; assembly: GCA_964615085.1. Classification (GTDB taxonomy): domain Archaea; phylum Thermoproteota; class Thermoprotei_A; order Sulfolobales; family Pyrodictiaceae; genus CAZTPV01. The sequence continues at coordinate 570 of CAZTPV010000106.1, read as the reverse complement.
TAAATCCTTTAACAGCTTTTAAGAGCTCGTCAAAAGTTATTGGATTCTCTAGCTCCTTCATCGATATAACTGCAGAAAGATAATGAATATTCATTAATCTAGCAATTCTCTTAACCGTTACCCATCCCCTCTCTTCATCGATCTCAAGTAAAGCTTCAACAAACCTTCTAATGAAGCCTGCACCTGGAGTCCTCCTTCCCTTCTCATAGTCACTTACAACACTACCTGAGATACCCATCCTTCTAGCAACATCAAGCTGACTTGCAGAGAACATCTCTCTCCACTTGCGCATAGCATTACCGGGATGCTCCGACATTACTATATCTCCTGCAATCCTCCGTGCTATTTCTCTTACAACAGCGCTTTGAACTCCATAAAATTTGGTCTTATCGCTAGACACCCTATACCACCCACTCACCTTCACGTAGATGGCAGAAGCATGATAGCTAAAAACACTAGTTGTCTTGGGCAAAATAGTATTTAAACCCTAATATCCTATCATACCATAAGGAATGGTGCCGGGGTCGCCTAGCCTGGTAGGGCGCCGGCCTGCTAAGCCGGTGGGGGTTC
>CAZTPV010000105.1:0-3764 GCA_964615085.1 uncultured Desulfurococcales archaeon | reverse complement strand
CTGAGGACTTAGAGGTTATAGTTCGCGGTAAAGGCGTGAAGTACTCATCGCCATGGCTGCCTAAACTAGCTAGAGTGATTATGCCTTTAATTCACAAGTATGAGGGTATGATAACTGTTTGGAGAATACTTGAGGAAGCTAAGGTTGAGAACGAGCTAGGAGTTGAAACACTTGCATCAAGTCTACTGGGTTCAGGAGCAATAGTTCCAGCTCTTAAAGCCTATTACAAGCTCACAATTCCTGACTCATACATTGTGGTAGCAAGACTGAAGGAGCCAACTGAGATAACCGAGCTTGAAGCTATCATCAGTACTATAAGCGATGTAGTAGTTGACTCCGAGATAGGGCTTATGAAGATATCAAAAGCGTTGTTGACTAACGCTTACCCCAGAAGAGAGATTGAGAAATTAGCACGTAGAGCATATCGCAACGCATTGTGCGTTGGAGTATCTTTTGATGGTAACCTGATCTACGCCATAACGCTCGATTACGTGAGTGCCATGAAGATAGCTATGGAGTGGAGAGGTATGGGCTATGACGCAATACATGCGCAGTTAGTTTAAGCCGCTTTAAGACTGAAGATTATCGTTTAAAACCCTAACACAAGTCGGGATAAAGGATGGATGATTAATGTGGATAAGATAAGGATTACAGCTAGATGTATAATTATCTCTAAGGATAGTATACTCGTACAAGTCAGTAAGAAAGGTGACCGATATAGATTGCCTGGAGGGAGAATTAAGATCGATGAAACAGCTCTTCAAACGCTAGAGCGGGAACTTAGAGAGGAGCTTGGGCTAGACCTAGTAGAGGCTAAAGGACCAGTATACATTGTTGAAGCGTTTTATAAGACTAGACGTGGGCTCGTACACGAGATAGGTTTATACTTTATATGTGAGACTACCGGTACTCCGGAGCCTAAAGAGAGTCACTTAAAAGTTAAATGGTTACCCTTATCACAACTTGATGAAGATAGACTAAGACCTAAAAGGCTAGCAACACTGTTAAAGAACCTTGATAAGACTCTTAGAGAGCAGCAAAACGTCATATACGTTGTAAGTATAGATTCTTAAAGGGGGGAGTAGCATTAAGCCCTCCTACCTAGGTGCATAAATTGGAGCAGGAAGCTAAAGTTTACACTGGCCTTATAGTGGGGTACAGGAGAGGACCTAACACTCAATATGAGAGACAAGTACTGATACGTGTTGACGGTATAGCTAGTAGAGGAGAGGCCTCAAGACTTATTGGCTGGAGAGTTCTATACTGTGATACAAAAGGGAATAAGTATCGTGGAAAGATTATAGGTGTTCATGGTACGCGAGGCATAGTCATAGCTGTGTTTAAACCAAACCTGCCTGGACAAGCTATAGGAGCTAACGTATACATATACCCTAAGGGGATTATACTTAAGACTTAAGTCGAGATGATGACGCTTACAAGGGGCTAGCCCCTCCTAGTGGGGGCTATGAGCGGTGAACCCGCGGCTGATGACTATCAAGACGTAGCTTTAAGTGAGAGTATTTTCTCTAGCTTCCTCTTGGATACACCAAATACGTTCTTAGCTATAAAGCCTACATACTCGTCGTCAGGCATTATCTTTTCCAAGCCTATCCTTGCAGCTAATGCTTGCTTAAAAGCCTCTTTTGATATCCTATCACGTATCTCCCCCTTAGCTATAGCATGAGCTATCCTTAAAGCTATGTAGTACCTAGCATACTTCCTAACAGTCTCACGAGTTTCAGGAAGTACTTGAGGCAGCTTTCTTAGCAGTTTTTCCATGTCTTCTTCACTCCTGAAGCCAAGAATAACTTGTGTTGCTATGACCCTTAGCATCCTAGCTATGGTGTTACTATCTAAGCTTCCTCCAAGAAGAAACGAGACGTATCTACCTAGTTTATCACCATTCTCGCTTCTAATTATTGTTTCAGCAGCTTCTTCAAGTACTTCCTCAACATTAAAGACTATGTGAAAAATGTCTGGGTTCTCCTCATGGAGTAGAAGAGCGTATTTAGCCACTGCATATACTGTTGCCATTTCTTTATCCCATATGTCTGGAGGCCATGCCTTTCCTCTAATTGGTTGGACTGCGTATCTCCGATAAATCTCTTTAAGAGCTTTAACTGCATCACCACGATTCTTAACCTCTCCAGAAACTATTTTAGATAGTAGTTCTAGGACCGCTTTTACACGATCCCTATGGGCGTTAGTGTGGTTCAAGTCCTAACACCCTATACACCATTCTCTTTAAAGCCATTTCACAGCCTGCAAGAGGTCCATAGACTCTTACCTTACCCTTATAATAGACTATCACCTTAAACCTATATCCTTGAGCTCTAACGTAGAGTATTTGCTTACTACGCTTAAAGATTACTTTCTGGATTTCAAAATCTGGCCAACGTTCTCTAGCTCTCTTAACAAGGTTAACAAGCTTATTGTAGTCTAGAAAATACTTTCTCAAGATCCTGGTCACCTAAGCACTCGGCTCCAATACAGTTAAGCACTCCTAGTGATACGAGCATGGATAAGGCCTCATGAAGACTTTCAGTATAGACTATCGTTAAGACCACTTTGCAGGCACTCGTATACCTTGATCCTAACCTAGTTAGTATAGTTCTAATAATTCTTGCTTCTAAATCATCTAGCTTAAAACTACAAGCTGGTGATGGTACGGGTGGAGCGATATAAATTGCTTTGCGCTCTAACACTCTGCCAGCAAGTACTAAGTGTAAACCATAGTCAGAGAGAGCTGGGTAGACAGCTAATGCCTCTGGCATCCATGGAGGATCATTATGTTCTCTCCTCCAAATCTTAATAGGCTTCACGCCTTACACCCCTATTCACGGAGTGTGAAACCTCACAATAGAGGAGGCCATGATGAGTATGGCGGAGCAATGAATATGAGGGGATGTATGAAGGCTAGCTTGCTGAGCCACTCTATGCCACTTCACCCTTAGAACCCTCGGTGCGTAACGCCTCTAGCCGAAGCCACGCAATACCTTCAAGGAAGTCTCTCATGAGCTTATGGACGATCATGATCCTATTCTCCTCTGAGAGCCAACGATAAATCTTAACAGCAAGTTTACATAGCTTACAATGTCTAGGCTCCCTGGGGTCTCGAAGACTAAAAGCGGACATGAGCACTTGGTATCCTTCAATCTCCTCAGGCTTAAGTCTCGAAGAATATGCTATACTAATACCGTATCTTGATACTAGCTTAATGTAATGCTTGACGCTGAAAGTGTTAGCATACATGGAGGAGCCAGTATAGCCTATGCTACTAATACCCGCTCCAACATAGTAGTCAGTTACAACAATATACTCATCGATGGTTGTAGCTGAAGGTTTTGAATAGCACCATACAGTATTTCTCCTTAGCCTCCTACGACGAGCCCACGAGACTATTTCACGTAGGTGTTTTACATCAAGCTTCTCTAGTACATCTCGACTCCATCTAGCTCTTTTCCCCCAAGCAACGAGCAGAGGATAGAATGTAACTTCATTAGCACCTAGATCTAGTAGTTCATCAGCATTACTAACTAGTATCTTCTCATCTATCTCTGGGACTCCGAACATTAGATCAACATTAACTGTTGGGAAGAGGTTCTTAGCAGCTCTTACCACTTTTCTTGCTTGTTCAGGACTATGTGTTGTTCTTCCTAATGCTGCTAGTACATGAGCTTGAAGAGACTGAACACCTATAGAAAGTCTAGTGACACCACCTTTTGCTAGCTCTCTAAGTGAGTTCTCATCTACCGTTGCTGGGT
>CAZTPV010000104.1:0-6282 GCA_964615085.1 uncultured Desulfurococcales archaeon | reverse complement strand
GGTCTACAGAGGTTAATATTATTCAGTATACTCACGCTTTTACGTTGTTCTGGGGGCGTGCTTCGGGGTTTGGGGTAGGTTTTTGTGTTTCAATGCGTTTGTGTTTTTAGAGGTGCTGGTTAGTGCTAAGAGTTGTTCGTGCCCGTTATGAGAAGGGTGTCTTGAGGTTGCTCGATGAGGTTGACCTTGAGGAGGGTGAGGAGGTAGTTATAAGTATTAGGAGGAACGTGCGCTCGGTTCTCCGCAAGTATAAGGGAGCTCTTGGAAAGGCTAGCTTAGAGGAGCTTCTCCGACTAGAGGAGGAGGCCCACGCCCAATGAATGACATGGTCTACATAGACACCAGCATCATACTGAGCATTCTCCTAGAGACAGAGGAGTACCAGGTTGCGGAAGACGTTATAGAGTCGTTTCAGGACGAGATTTTCGTAACATCGGGAATGGCTTTGAACGAGGCCTTCTACGTTGCAACATTCGAGTATTACAGACAAAGAGGCCTAGTGAGGGGTAGGTACAGTCTCAGGGAAACAATAAGGAAACAAGGCTATCCCCGTGAAGTCGTGGATCTAATCACGGGGCTTGTGAATAATCTACACATAAAAATCCTCGAAGACTATCATGATTTCAAGGAATATATCCAGGTGATGATAACATATAGACTACTGCCTAATGACGCCCAAATAGCGCTGACCTGCAGACATTACGGGATAGATACTATTCTGACCTTTGATGAAGATTTTAAACGCGTACCCTGGCTTAAAGTATTCCCCGAGCACTAATCAACGTTAGAAGCCGTGAATACACCCATTCTCTATTGTCCGGTAATTTTCTCTGAGGCGTCGCTTAACTCTGTTTTTAATTCAGGAAACGAACGACAGATTATGTTTGTGTCCAAGCATATCATTGAGCCTGTGCCTCCTCCTCAAGCTCCTTAAACTCCTCAACAGATGATTTCCCGAGGACGCCCCTGTACCTTTTGATTAGTTCGTCTATGTCTTCTTTCACTATTACTTCATACTCCCTACCTTCCTCAAGGTTAACACTGCTCAGCGGCTTCAACACACCATCCTCATATCTTACCCGTATTACCCTAGACAATACCTACTACCCCACCTAACTATGCATTATCAACCAATTAGCCTTTCCGTGACAGGTTGCTTCCTCTTAATTAATTAATGATAATGTCTTTACTGATTATCGTCCTTGAATCTTGTTTCCAACGAAAACTATAAGCTGAAAACATGGTTTACATTTCCGAGCCTTCGGAGCCGGAGGCCTCCTGGGGTTCAAATCCCGTCAAATCCCGGCGGGCCCGCATACTCTTCAAGGGATAACCTTAAGCCATGGAACCCTCTTGAAGTCCTCATCGAATGTTAGGATTGTGTCTATCCCGTAGTGCTTGCAGGTTAAGGCTATAATGGCATCCTTGGGTGATAACCTGTAGAGTTCCATTGCAGCTACCAGTTGGCTTGGCTGTACCTCAGCATCTGCCACTATTCTTACGTACAACCCTTCTAGTAATGAAATGAATTTTTTAATGCTCTGTTTTGCAAAGCTTATACCCCTATTTCTAATTAATCCTCTTAAATCGTGTGACTTTCTTATGTTGTATTTGTCTTTGGCCTCCTTCCTTATAATAAAGTGCAGTACCTCATCAATAACTCCTATACTAGTCGATAACAGTGGATACATATCTAGGAGGTCTTCAGCTTCAGAAGCTCTAGTGCCCTCGTAAAGCAGCTGAATAAATACGTTGGAATCTACAAATACGTACTCCTTCATAGAACCTCCCACTCAGCCTCCGCGAGCAACTCCTCTATCTCCTTCTGCGAAGCTTTGCCAAGAATACCCCGGTACTTTCTAAGAATCCTCCTTCTCTCCTCACCGATCGGGACAAGTATTACAAGCCTCTCCTCGCCCTCCTTCAAGTCTACAGGCTCCAAGGGTTTGAGCACGCCCTCCTCATACCTAACCCTAATAGCCCTAGACAAGCAACCACACCTATAAACTAACCTGTAATTCCACACCAATTAGCTTTTCCCCTAAGCTAAGGCCAGTGTTTCCAGACTATCTAGACTGATACCCAGGATGACTATCATTCATGGTAGAGTGTTTCCATTTGATGGTTTCCGCTGGAAAGGGAGTTCATGTTTCCCAGGCCTTCGGAGCTGGAGGTCCCGGGTTCAAATCCCGGCGGACCTGCTAAAGTATGTTCTTGGCTTATGTTGATTTGGCTATATTAATATGCATACATGCCAGTTCGTCATGCTCATAATACATGCCTTCTATTACCTAGCTTTGTGATGCGTTGGCAATTGATACACCTCAATGCTCCCGTGTTCTACTACGACTAGCAGCCCCGTTTTTGGTTCAAGTTCTCGTAATAGTACGGCTAGCCTTCTTGCCAGCAAGGGTATCCCGCTTTTCGTAGGCTGAAACGCTATATATACCACGCCATTTCTCACTTTCGATAGCATATGGGGTACGGTGAAGTCTGAATCCCTGGTTAGTACCGCTCTCCCATGATTATCGGCCAGCTCTATAAGTTCTCGGTCATTGATCCCCCTTAACCCTAAGTCCTGCAGCCTGATTACATCTATCCCCTGCTCGGCTAAGAGTCTCACTAGTTTCTAGGTATGTTCTCGTCAGCCAGTAGCCTCAGCAACTGCGTGGCCCTCCTCAGCGATTTGGCCGCGTATTTCAGCGCTTCGTACACGGCCTCCAGCGGTATCTCAAGCTCCTCGGCCACCTCCTCCGGCTTCCAACCAGCAGCAAGCATCTCTAGTATGTCATCTACGGTTACGCGCGTTCCCTTTACTGTGGGCCTCCCGCCACGCCTTCCGGGAACGACCTCAAGCCACTTATACCCGGGCAGGGTAACCACGATCCCGCCAATCCTCTACATACACAGGCTTAACGCCTCTTATAACCACCTACCCCCACATTGAGTACCTCAAGCGCGCCAACCAGCTGCAAAACCGACGACCTCAGTTACTACAGCTAATACCCCTTACGCCTAGGTAATAGATATGAAACTTTCTACTATTTGCCCTGGGGGTCATCTAGGATATAGTAGGTTTCTATACCAACCTTTAGGGCATTCTTTCTCATGATTCTGTCGCTGGTTATGAGTATGGCATTTAGGCGCTTTGCTGTAGCAATGTAGTATACGTCGATAGCTCTACATCCTGACAGCAATGCTATTTCTGTAGCTTCGTCATGGATTTCCTTCTCCTCAACGATGTTTGTATGCTCAAGCACAACAGCAATAATCTCTAGTACTTGCTACGGATTAATTCTCCTTACAAGCACTGCTCGAAGCAAAGAAGATGGAAGCGTAGGAACAAATGGTCTGGCTGAGAAAAACAATGATTGTAGTTATGATGTAAGTGTTCGAGTCAGTGCTAGTTCACTAGCGTAATCTAGAAGAGATAAACGAGTATAGGGAGGTGTTTCTTAGCCTCGTATTGATTTCTACGACGTGACCAGCTACAGTTCTGTTCCGCAGGTTAGGAGGGTCGTCTATTCCGCCTATTCTTCGAAGACCTATAGCAACTTCCATTATCTTTGCTATCATCTCTAGTTAGTTATCTTAATTAATATGAGCCATGCTTTGTCAACATATGCTGTGCTACCAAGTTCTCCAGTCACTGTGACCTTAACCTCGTAGATGTTGTTACTCACCTTATCTGTGGAGACCACGAGGTTCTTTGTTGCCTCGACAAACCCTATGGACGCAAAACTTACTCTATAGACCTTACCTCTATAATTCATTGAGTATTCGTAGGGTATCGCACCTGTACAGGTTACCGACTTATTCCTTGGTAAGAGTTCAACGAATATGTTGCTAACTCTAATCCTTTGGGGCATGAAGCTAAACTTAGATTCATGGTTGTAGACACTCACGATTACGTATCTGTAAATCGTGTTGCCCATGTACAGCACGGTCTCATTTACAATGGTTGAATTCAGTATAAACGTCTTGGAGAAGTTGGAGTAAGGTTCATAGATTAGAATTCTCCAGGTCTCCTTCTTCTCCAACGCGTTTAGGTAGATATTTTTAGCTTCTCTTAGAATTTCCTTCAAGGTTCTTACAGCGAGTTTATACGAGGATGAATTAGGTGTGACAAAGCTATTAACTTGACTCTTATTGGTAGGGGTTACTGATGTTGCCACCACATAACTAGTTGAGGTATTTTGAGGTAAATGCCTGTAACTGGTCGTGAAGCCGCCAGGTGAAGTAATATGCATATTAAGCAATGCTATCAAAACTACTAAAACAATCGCTATTGCTATAAGAAGTGAAAAAAGAAGCTTATGGAAGCTAGAACAAACCATCACTCACCCTCACCAGACCTTTTCATTTTTAGAGTAGTTCTTGCCACCTACTTTGTAGCCTATGTACACCTTTCCAGGGCTGATTAGTTTTATCTGCATATTTTTCATTATCTTATTTGGTACATTATAGTAAATGTCTCCGTTTACACCTTCGTAAGCATAAGCATTTGGCCATCTGGCCGAAGTCCATGGCTCTATAAACCAGTTAGCGTTCTCTATTTTAAATGCGTTGTCGCCTCCTAATTTTAGGAGCTCTTCTTCATCTACGGTGTAAGGCTCCAAAATGCCTCCTACCGGTGTTGATGGATCAGTATCATCTTCTAATACGGATATATTATAAAGTGTCGCTGTACTCCAGTCGACAAAGTATAAGTAGACCCTATTTTTGCCATTGCCCTGAGGTATAAACCTTATTCCAAGCTCATAAACTGTATTAGGTTTTGGTTTAAACTGCTCGCCTCCGACCTTAAAGGGACCACAATGAAGATTACGTGGTAATTGTGGGTTATTAGAGCCAGCTGATATATGCCAGCCCCAGTCTTTGTGGAAACCAAGTGAAGTCTGATAGAAGTACTTCTTCGAAGATACTGATGCCCATATAACAATTAGGCACTCGAGATCTTCTGGTAAAGATGGAGGGGTTCTAACGGTGATAAAGCCTCCATAGATTTTCTGTCCAGCCTGGGAGGGATCCGGGCTTCTTATTCCATATTGCCAAGGTTTATCTGTACAAGCCATTAGTTATACCTTCATTATAGAGAATAGGGCCAGCAGCTATTTAACTCTAATGCTTGGAGCATGCAGCGTATTTTCTTAGACACCTTTGTTCGAGTATTTTAGAGTACCCTGAAACCATGATTCTAATTATTAATAGTTGTACTGTTGAAGCTGTAGACATGTAGTTGAGAACAGAGCAAATGCATTTGAGTCAACACGTATCAAAGGTGTTCGGTCTCCTCTATAGCTTCTTCAATCAACCTTGAATCCACGAGTCCTAGAATGCCCTTGTGCTTCTCGAGCATCCTCCTCTTACCCTTAACATCTACAATCCTAACGACAAGCTCTTCTCCTTCAATAAACTCCAGGGGCTCCAGAGGCCTAAGTACGCCTTTTTTCGTGTTTCACACGAATAATCATGTTCTATCACCTCTAGGAGAAGTTAATGCAGAGCAACTCAATATACTTTTTAGCCCGAGACTAAGAGGCGTTTCCAGATTACCAGGCTTAATAATGATGTGGGACTATCATAGCTGAAACTCGGGTTCGAGCCCCGGCGGGCTTACCGCATCCTTCATGGGATAACCTTAAGCCACGGCACCCTTTTGAAGTCCTTATCAAATGTCAGGATAGTGTTTATACTATAATGTTTACACGTTGCTACTATCAGCGAGTCATTAGGAAGTAGCCCATAGTCTCTAGTAATCTTGATTGCCTGCTCTTTTATCTCATCGTTTACTTCTAGTTCTGTGAAGTACTCCTTCACGAATTGAAGCTGGTAGTCCATGGTTTTCAAGATGCTTTTAACGGTCTCCGGACTCTCTTTAAGCTCATAGGCCTTCTTCCTGCTAAGTAGTTTGATTACAATAAAAATTACTTCCGAGAAAACAATATTGTTTATGTAGGCATTAAGGCCCCCATAGATTACTGGTTCTAAGAATTTCTTAGCAATTTCATCACCTGTAAAATACCTTATTATTACATTTGCTGTCAATAAAACCGAATTCATCCTCAGCCTCCCTCAAAACCCTTTCTAGGGTCTTCTTGTCAACTTTTATCGAGCCAAACACCTTTTCAGCAACATCTCTGCCGAGAACCTTCAAGAGAAGAACTTCGCCTTCCTTAAAGTCTAAAGGCTCTAATGGTATAAGCACACCCTTCTCATGCCTAGCACGGATAACCCTCGAAACCATATTCAACTCCCTTGGGATTTACATACTTCTTGAAG
>CAZTPV010000103.1:0-2757 GCA_964615085.1 uncultured Desulfurococcales archaeon | reverse complement strand
TGCAGTGCTAGGCTACATAGGCGCAAGAGGAGTGGCTAGAGAGGCTTTGAGAGCTGAAACCTCTGCACAGTCAGCGTAGTAGCTTCTAGCACAAGTAATACTGGGTCTCACGTCACACAGCTCCTCCACTTCAAGTATTTTTCTCTTAGGGGTGACTAGCTATTTCAAACGTTGTAGTAGACCTCATAGCGTATACTCCTACATGTCTTGAACTAGTAGCTGCAGCTTCAAGAATCACTGTCTCGAGGAAGAGCCTCTCTGAAGCTTTGAGGGGGATCAATGTTGAGGAGTGGATTAACGTTCTAGTATCTAGAGGTCATACCAGCCCTCTAGAACACTGCTCATACACGTTTGAGGCTATTTGTAGTCGAGTGTGTAGTCACCAGCTTGTAAGGCATCGTATTGCAAGCTATACTCAGCAAAGTATGAGGCATACTGATGGACTACTAAGGATGGTTGTACATAGGCTTGCAGAACTACTAGGAGAATCCGCTCCCGCTAAACCATCACCTAAGGAAGCGCTTCAAATAGTATCACGAGCGCTTAGGATAAGTGATAGAAGTGATAGTATTGATCAACTTAAATGGGCTTTAGAGCCAGGATTCACTATACCGCCAGGAGCTGGGAGAGAGTACCTAGTAGCTATCCTACTAGGGCTACAAGCATACTACGACATGCTTAGTCGTGGAGTTAGCTTAGAGGATGCAAGATACGTTCTACCTCAATCCATTAAAACAAGAATAGTGTTTACGATGAATGCTAGAGAGCTCCTTGAAGTCTTCCTACCACTAAGGATGTGTAGTAGAGCACAATGGGAGATAAGAATACTTGCGTGGAGTGTTAGAAGCCTACTGGTAAAAGTACACCCAGTTTTATGGAGGTATGCAGGACCTAGATGTGTTAGAGTGGACCAGCTTGCTAGGAGGAGACTCTACAGCCTAGAGGACTATATTGAGGCTAGAGTTAAACCAGTAATAGAGAGGTGTCCAGAAGGAGTTCCGAGAGATAGTATTCATGCATGCTTAGCATCAAACTTAAAGCTAGTCTACGGAGAATGCTAGTAAGAAATTTCTACCTCTCCCACTGTTGTACCACTAGGCGAGAATATGAGTAGGAGGACAACAGTACTCTTGACTATTTCAATCATAGCATCGTTCCTAGCTGGTATAGGTGTAGGTATGCTAGTAGCGCCTAAACACCATCTAAAGCTTGGTGGAGCTCCAAGAATAATTAATCTTAAGAGCATTATCTCTAGAAGTATTAAGCATCATCATTTCGGAGCAATTAAGCTTATTGAAGATGATAGCGAAACTGTCCTCTTAGCAATACTCCCACCAGGAGCTGAGATAAAGCCTCACTACCATTCATCTCACGATGAGACTGTCTACATAATATCCGGGTCTGGTATTGTGCTCATCAATGGTACTTGGAAGCCCATACATGCTGGTGAACTACAGTTCAATCCTATACACAGCGTTCACGCAGTAAAGAACACTGGTAAAGAGCCTTTAGTAGCACTAATAATCTTTACGCCGGCAATGAAGAAGCCAGATAGACACTATGTGTCGTGAACTAGGAGAAGGTGTCGGCTGCGCGGGTTCTCAGCACCATTAGTTTTTCAGACGGTGGTTTTCTCCCCACCTAGCTCCCAGGATAAATCTCCTACTCTAATAACCTCATTTGTGTTAAGGGTTATAAGGGGCTTTCTGAAGCTTGATTCGAGTAACCTCATAGGTGGTCTTGAGGATAGGTGGCTGTGGAGAGCTATGGTAGCTATTACTAGTAGGGTATCAGCGGAGAGTAGTGGTAGGCGTTTAGCTCGTAAGAGGCTAGCTGCTATAGCTTCATCAGCAGCTACAATGCTCGTCCTTGAAGCATTCTTTGGAGGAGGCTATGTCAGCCTAGTTAAGGGATACATTATAGCTATGATGCTTGATGCAGGGTTCTCCATGAGGATCATATCTCTGGTAATGCTGTTAGTCTATCTTGGAGTCCTAATAGGCTGTCAGCTTGCTTACCGTGGCGCTACGAGGCTTGAGTCTAGGGTTAGAAGTAGTCTACTAGCACTACACGCTGGAGAGAGAATATTCTATGTCCTACTACCTTTAGCCCTCTTTATTGGTGGTGTCTACCTCTTCACCATAGCATACGCTCTTGGAGAGGCTATGGACGTACTTGTTGGGGCTCTACTAACATACTATATACTCGTCCTCTTCGATGAGAGGGGAGTACGTAGGGTTGTTGGTTGGAGGACTAGTGCTGGGCTTATAGCAACTATAATAGCTCATGCAGCTGCTGCAAGCATACTCTACGCCTATCCCATGCCTCTACGGTACTTCATGGTCTATGGTGTTGCAGGGCTTTTCGCAGTAGCCTCATGGCTGTGTATATACATGGCTCCACTAGCTGGGAAGCCAGTAGCAGCTAGAGAGAGTAATGGTGGAGTTGAGGAGGAAGCTAAAGCGGCTACAGTATTCATAGTATTAGCTTTAGGCTCGCTAGCTGGATTCCTCTATGGGCTAGGTTGGCAGTCATACCTCTTAAGAGTGCTTAGAGCCCCATCGTATCTCGTTGCAGTAGCCTCTCTATTATCAACAGCCTTTATAGCTGTGGTTGCACCATTAACTGCTAAAGCTAGCTTCAACGTCTACAGGGCTTTAATACTTGCTATGCCCTTAGCTCCACTATTAACTCTCGCTGCTAGGTCTAGCATTATCTGTATAGCTTTAGTACCCATGTTCTCACTATCCTCAACAG
>CAZTPV010000102.1:0-4129 GCA_964615085.1 uncultured Desulfurococcales archaeon | reverse complement strand
TGCTCATCCCACGTGTTTTCTTCGTGTCTCTTACCGCCAGGCTCTTGATACACTATAGTATGCTTACCTCTATAGTATAGATCACGTATTGTTGGATACTCATCCCTTTCAAGCGCTTCATAGATTATCTTAGCCATCAGCAATGTTTGCATAAACTTCTTTGCCTCATGCAGATCGAATAAACTTCTCCTAAGTTTTTCTGGTCCTAAAAGCAGTAGCTTGCGTGACTCATCATATATGGTGTTGGGAAGAGTCCTTTTAGGTAAGACTAGAGTTGGGTTTTCACCACGAACAATCTGGTCAAAAATAATTTTAAACTTTTCACGAAACACTTGTAAGGCTCTTTTCCTAGCTTCACGATCAACTTTATCGAATTCTACAAGTGACATACTTATCACCGCTATAATCATAACATGGAGTTCTACTCCTCAACGTTTACCTTAAGTCCCCTTACTAACTTATTGAAGAGCTCCTCATCAATATTAAGTCTCTTCTTCATGGCGTTTATTAATAATGATTTAATGTATTCTTCACTAACTCCATCACCTTTAAGTATTGTAGCTAGGCTTTTTGCTACCTCCGGCGTGTATTTAAGGAAGGTTATTATCTTTCTCTTGGCCTCCTCCTCCTTTTTCTTCTTTAGGATGTATGCTCTAAGCCTACGAGCTGCTTCTCTAAGTGCATTCTTTAATTCATGCTCTATTTCCGGGACATCCGCAACACTCTCTTTACCAGCTGCTCGATAGGGTATCTTTGTGCTACATATATGTGTTAGCACGGCTAGTGGTGCAGGAAAGCTAACCTGATAATATTTCCAGTCAAAGTTCTTAGGGTCAACAACTTTCCATGCAACGTCCGATTTTTCATCGTATAGTAGTGGAATTTTATTGGCGTACCTTAGGAGTATAGGTTCATCGGATACTGGCACGCCACCACCATAGGCTATACCAACTTCAACTATGAATGGATGTCCGCTATACGCTCGAGGTCTTCTAGTGACAACCGTAACAAACTCAGGTTTCAAAATAGCCTTTAATCCTGCTTCAATAACTTTGGGGCCTAAAGGAGATAAGGCATCAGCTGTAGGAGGCCTAAACTTCTTGTACTCTCTAAGCTTTCTTGCAAGATATTCTATGAATTGATCATCTACCCTCTTTATATCAAGATTAGGATCTATTTTAGCCCACTCTAGAAACTTCTCTGCAGTCTTCTTACCAACACCCTGAAAGCTCTTAATGAGAAACTCCATTATTGTTGACGCGCTAGAAGATTTTAGCATTTCCTTAAGCTTTATGATATCAACACCATGTGGATGAGGTTTTACCTCCTTGGGCCCTGGTGGGACTTCATCTATTACTCTTGGATAGTGTGTGACATTGCCATCCGGATCAATGAATACTATGTCGGCGTATGGTGCTACTATAGCTGTCCTCCTTAAATACTCATATATTCTATGCTTAGCTTTACCCCAATCGCCTAAGACTGTAACAGAAACCCTAGTACCGTGCCAATCGCTTCGCTTAGACCAAGCTTTTCTAGCTAACACTATAGGGACATTAGTCTTCACATCTATCTTTACCTTAAAGTAGTAAATTTTATCTGATCCTATAGGCGATGTATAAACCTCAACAGCGCTACCAGTAGTCATTTGACCATAGAGTACAGCCATTTTAGCACCAAGGCCGAAACGACCACGAGATTGGCGTAACTTGTACTTGGAGCTAAAGAGTACTTTACCGAAGGCGTCAGGAACGTAAGCTGGATCTATACCTACACCATTATCTTCTACTGTAACCTTATAGTAATTTAGCTCGCTATTTACTCTCTCAATGATAATTGTTATAGTTGGTTTAATCCCATAGACATCTGTAGCGTCTAAGGCATTTTCTACAAGCTCTCTCACAGTCTGGTAGAGGGCTCTAGTAGCATTAGTAAAGCCAGCGAGCTCTCTGTACTCGTAGAAGAACTCTGAAGGTTTCATCTCTCTATAGGTTTCTCTAACCTCGGTGGAGACCACCATAACCGCGATACCCTAACACTAATCTTACCACTAATCCTGGCAATAATTAAGCCTAGACCACAATTAATAGTTTCACTAAACCACACCTAATTAATGCTTGCTATACATGAGATTACCTCGAACTTTATTCGCCCTATATAAGCTTTGCTATTATGTAAGAAATAGTACTGTGCACATTAGTAATCAATAACGGCTTGAGGGTGAGTGAAAGTGAGAGTAAAGAGAGGTCTATCCCCTATAGTGTCAACACTAATACTACTAATAGCTGCTGTAGTAGGAGGAATAATCGTATATAACTACTTCATGAAGGCTATGAGTACAATGACTGGCAAGCCCACAATAATAGTGAACAGTGCTGAAATAGCATCAGTAGACTATACAACCAACACAACAGTATTAATGCTATCATTAACCAATATGGGGCCAAGCCAAGTGACTCTAAAACACATAAACTTCCTATGCGGTTCATCAATAATAGGGACAGCACCCGAAAAGACAGTAGTTAAAGTCCCTCCTGGAGGAACATGGAGTGGCCTATTATTCCTACCAGTTGCTATACCTCAATCCTGCAACAAGGCCGTGCTAGTAGTCGCTACAGCTGACGGCAAAACATTTACTACAAGCGTGTTTAGCGTTACCTTCGCGAGCTAAGAACTACTAAACATGTAAAAGCTTAAGGTGTATGAAGATATGTCAAAACGAAGAATTTTTTTAGATAATAATGCCTCCAGTCCCTTCCTTAAGCATGTAACTCCTACTAAATGTGGTATTAAATTCGATACAGTCCTCACCGAGTATCCCGTATCTGTTGCCAATATCCAGATAGGAGTTACAGGAGATGATGTCATTTATTGTGTTGATGAGCCAGACTTGACGATTGAAGTGAGAAACAGCATTGTAAAGCTTGTTGACGCCTTAATAGCTGAAGGCTTAACTACACTACCTTCACCAGCTAGATTAAAGGAGATATGCCATAGGTACTCAATAGACTATGAATTGATAGTTAAGAACATGGATATTATATCCTATTACATATATAAGGGTGTAAGCGGCTATGGTAAACTCTACCCACTCATTCTTGACGACAACATTGAGGAAGTTGCTGTTGATGGACCAGGTAAACATGTATCTATATTCCACAGAGCTCTCCCTTATGGATGGATTCAAACAAACATAGTGCTTGACTCGGACGAACTCGACTCCATGGTAATAGTCTTAACAAGACGAAGTGGTAAAAGTATAAGCATAGCCCACCCTTATGCCGAAGGCTTACTGCCAGAGGGACATAGAATAGCTGCAACATATGGTAGAGAAGTTTCAAGACATGGCTCCTCAATAGTCATTAGGAAGCATGTTCGTAGTCCACTCACGATTCTTCACTTAATAAAATCCAAAACTATATCGCTTCTAGCTGTAGCTTATCTATGGTTCTTAATAGAGAATAGGGCTTCAATCCTAATAGTTGGACCTACAGCGGCAGGCAAGACAACACTATTGCAAGCATTAACACTTCTCATACCAAGTATGTACAGAGTCGTAACAATAGAGGATACGCCTGAAATAAACCTAGAGAATCATCCCCACTGGGACAGCTTAATTACTAGGCAAACCTACGCGACTCACGAAGGAGAAGACGTAGACCTATACAAGCTCGCTAAATTTGCCTTAAGAAGGAGAGCAGACTATTTGATCATCGGGGAAGTACGTGGTGAGGAAGCGAAAATTCTAATACATGCTGCAGCAAGTGGCCATGGCGTTATGAGTACTTTCCATGCAGATGATCACATTTCAGCGATAGATAGGCTAAAAGCCCCACCCATAGGCATAGGGGATAGTTTCATACCGCTTCTCTGGTGTATAGTAACGATAAAACGATTCTATCATCCGAGACTAGGTAGTTTCGTAAGAAGAGTTGTAAGTATAGCCGAGGTGGTGCCAAAAGCCTCTAAATGGGATATAGTTGAGGTATTTACATATGATCCTAAGTCCGATACTTTAAACCCTAATGATGTAGACGATCTACTAGCTAGAAGCTATAGGTTGAAGAAGCTTTCAGACGTAGTAGGTGTGGGCTCAAATGAAATAAAACAAGCTCTTATCAATAAGATC
>CAZTPV010000101.1:0-4913 GCA_964615085.1 uncultured Desulfurococcales archaeon | reverse complement strand
GTGGGTGTTCTTCGGTCTTGTTGGGGTGGGTTGAGGAGGTTGTGGTGGAGGGTTTGTGTTAGGCCTTGGCTTAGGCTGGCTAGTGGCTCCAGAAGGGGAGGGTGATGAGGTATTGTGTTGCTAGGCTTAGTGTTGTGTATGGTATGCTGTGTTTTAGGAACTTTTTGGCTGTTATCCTGTATCCTCTCCTCTCCAGTATTGTTATTGCCACGTATAGTGCTGGTGCTGCTGCTGTTGTTGTGTTGCTTGCTAGTGTTGCTGCCCACGCCATGGCCCAGTATGCTGGCCATGGGTTTGCTAGTTTTAGGTTTTTGACCGCCTCTAGTAGTGTTAGTAGTAGTGCGTCGTGCTCTATGAACATGCATGGTAGTGCTGTTGTCCAGTATGCTGCTGTGTATCCTACTAGTCCTCCTCTAGCTACTAGTGGTGATATGGTCTTGGCTATTAGGTCTATGACTCCTGTATGCTCTAGTCCTCCTACTAGTGAGAATAGTGTTGCGTAGAATAGTAGTGCGCTCCACTCTACATGCTCTAGTGTCTTTCTAGCCTCTGGTAGCCTGTATCCTAGCCTGTTTAGTATCTCGCTTGTTGCTGCTAGTGCTGCTGCTCCTGCTAGTGTTATGAATCCTAGTGGTAGTCCTATGACTGGTCTTAGTGCCATTGCTGCTACTGTTGCTGTGAAGAATGCTAGTGGTACTAGTAGTGTTGGTAGTGGTTGTTTCTCCCCCTCCTCTACTAGTATTGTTGCTGTGTGTGCTTGTTCTAGGCTTCCTCGCGGCTTGTCTATGGCTAGCTTAGTGTATGCTAGTGTTACTAGTATGAATGTTGCTAGTAGTAGTGGGAAGCTGCTTGGCCTACCCTGCTGCCATATGAAGTCTAGGAATTCTGCTCCAGCTACACTGTGTAGGAGCTGTGGTGGTAGGTCTCCCATTAGTAGTGCTGTCCCCATGAAGTTTGCTGAGAAGCCTACTGCTAGTACTGCTGGTACTGGGTCAGCTCCACTCCTCTCAGCAGCCTCTAGTACTAGTGGCGTGAATAGTAGTATTACTAGCACGTTGTCTAGGAACATTGATACTAGGCCTGCTGCGATACATAGCCAGAATACTAGCCACTGGTAGCTCTTAACTCTCCTCGATATGCCTACAACTATCGCTCTCGGTAGCCCTGCTTCGATGAGGTATGCTGCTATAATCCACATGCCTAGGAGTATGCACACCACATCCCAGTCTATGGACTTGACGGCCTCCATTGGCGTGTAGCTTGTCAGTAGTATCATTAGTACTACTCCTAGGAGCCCTGCTATAGACTCCTCAAGCACCCTAGACACTATCAGTGTTATTGTTAGAGCGAACACTAGTAGCCCTATAACCCATTCGGGCAAGGCCTAGACTTCTCCCTCACGCATCTTAACCCTATAGACTACTTGTCTACCACGTGTTATCCTCTCTACAAGCCCCATGGAGGCTAGCCTATGTAGTCTACGGTGGACTGTAGACTTGCTGTAGCCTAGCCTCCTAGCAATCTCTGATGCGCTTAGAGGCCCCTCCCTCCTAAGGAGGTCTATGATGGCTTTATCCCTCTCGTCGAGACCCTCCGCCACCTCTATCTCAGTGGGCTCCTGGGCTCCACTCCCACCTCTCCTCCTCCACCACGAGTATGCTGCTAGTATTGATGCTAGTGCTCCCACCACCACTACTAGTGCTACGACTATTACTGGTATTGTTGTTGGCTTCCTCCCCCCTCTTGGCGTTGCTGTGTGCTTCTCTACTGGTGTTGCTACTCCTCCCCCTCCTACTGCTCCTAGTGGTGTTGCTGGTGATAGTATTTTGATCGTGTATGTTCCTGGCCTACTGTATGCTAGTACTATGATGTTGTGTGACACCATTACTCCTGGTGTATCGTTAGTGTATAGTAGTGCTGATCCTGGTGGTAGGTATACTATTGCCTTGGCCTCTGGGTGTATCGTGTACTCTACTACCTCTCTCCCAGCTACACCACATACCAGGTCGTATGATACTGTTATGCTCCCATTGACTCCCCCAACGTAGACTACTAGGCTACTGCCACTAGTATTGTATGGTAGTGGTGTACCTGATGGTGTTGAGACCATTACTGATTCTGGTATGTATCCCTCCTCCAATGGTAGTGTTATAACTGTTTTGTTCGCTACACCATACACGTATAACACCACGTGGCATGTACCGTCAGGGTAGAGGTGGTATGTTGCTGTTAGCGTGTAGGAGTAGCCCTCAACCCCTATGAGGGCTGGTAGGAGTAGTAGTGCTAGGAGTGCTACTAGGTGTTGTCTAGCCAATAGCTGCACCCAAGCCCTTTAAGCTAGTGTCTTGCTGGCTTATAGGCTGTGAAAAACCTATCCCGGGGGGCGTGTGGCTTCCAGGCCTAAACAGTACTGTTAGTGTCATACGTGTTCTAGGAGTGTCTAATCTGTCTCAACGCTTACTCGATAAGGAACAGCTTGTGGGGGGTTTAGCTGGCTGTGTAGGGTTGGTGGGGTGGTGTTATGGGTAGAGGCTACCTGTATGCTGCTGTGATGCTAGTACTGGTTTTGCTTGGTGTTGAGCTGCTAGCGCCTATTACTAGTGTTGCTGCTTCTCCAGCTAGCTCTACTAGCACTAACACTACTAGTAGTGGTAGTGTTCCAGTGCTTGTACTAGTCTTAAACAATACTATTAGTGTTGTTGAGAGGGTTTTGAGGGAGAGGGGTGTACCAGCTAACTCTACTGCGTGGGCTCTTGTGGCTAAGGCTAGGATGCTACTCGCTAATGTTACTAGGCTTTTAGAGGAGGGGAGGACTGGTAGAGCGTGGGCTCTAGCTCAGAGGGTTATGGTGCTTGTTACTGAGGCTGCTGAGCTTGCTGAGGGTAGGACTCCTCCACCACTACTAGCTAGGGTTAAGGCTAGGGCTCTAGCACTGTATCGTGCAGCTCTAGTGCTTGAGCATAAGATTAGGCTTCTAGCTAGGAGGGGTGTTATAGGTAATGAGACTGCGTTGAAGCTTCTAGGCGAGGTTGAGGAGGCTAAGAAGGCTCTTAGATCAATTGTTGCTGGCTTGGAGAAGGGTAATCTAACTCTTAGTGAGGCTGTTAGGGAGCTTAAGAGCGTTGAGTCTAGGCTTAAGGGTGTTGAGTCTACTGTTAGAGAGGCTATGCTAAGGCTTTGGGGTAGGATTCTAGCTGCTAGGCTTAAGAGGGAGGCTAAGGGTGTTGAGAAGGCTTTAAAGGCTCTCGAGAAGGCTATTGAGAAGGCTAGAGAGGTGAATGCTACAGCTACTCTAGAGTTCCTTGAGGGTGTCTACAAGGCTTTAGAAGACTACTATAAGGCTGTAACGAGTCTCGCTGATAGGATTGAGTCTGGCAACATCACTATTAGGGATCTAGAGCTGCTACACAGGCTTAGAGTTGTAAGCCTACTTATAGCTAAGTGGCTACACCACCCAACACCAGCTACTCCACTACCAGTCTACCGTAAGCCTCCTAGAACCCTCGCTAAGAGGATAATAGTGGTGCTTGCCCACAGGCTTGAGGCTATGGCTAGGATCGCTGAGAGGATGGCTGAGAGGCTTACCGGGGAGGCTAAGAGTATTGTAGAGGAGGCGTTAGGCATTGTTAAAGACTTCCTAGAAACACTTAGGAGTATAGCTGAAGGAGAGATCAACGTGACCAGGGGTGTTAAGGAGCTTAAGACGTGTCTTGAAGAGTATAGGGCTAGAGTGTCTAGTGTAGCTAGCCTACCTAGACCACTAGCAATGATACTACACGGCATAGAGCACGTCATGGAGGTCATCATAGCTCATGTCGAGGGCTTGTTAAAGCCATCTAAGCCACTAGTACCAGTACCAATACCACCACTACCAGTAGTAAAGCACCACGCTAAGGCAATGGCTGCTAGAGAGCTTGAGGCAGCACACACTCTACTAGAGAGAGCCTTAGCCCAGGTGAAGAACCCTAGGGAGAAGAGGCTACTACTAGTAGCCTTAAAGGCTATCAGCAAGGCGGCTAGGAGCGTTAAGGAGGGTAGGGTTAGGGAGGCACTAGCACACCTAACAACAGCTCTAAGAGCACTAGTAAGCATAGACATCACTAGACTACCACCAAGAGCTAGACTAGAGGTTATAGCAGCAACAAGACTAGTATCAATGGCTAGGATGACACTAGCTCTACAGCTTAGAGGAGTACCAGTCTGGGCTACAAGCTAACACTAGGCTAGCAAGAAAGACAGCTAGAACACCCCCTCTACTCTTTTTCCCCTCTCTCCCCCTCCTCTGCTAGTCGTAGTTGTTACCCATGATGGCTTTATCAGTATGGGGCGGGAGTACATCACTGACACTAAGCCTCTCAAGAGGGTCTCAGGAGCCACGCCGGGGTATTCATCACCCTACTCCTCCACCCTCACTCCAACTGTTTAAGCCTCCTTAATAGCCTTGATACTAGTAGTGCTAGTATAGCTGATAACGCTACTCCAATTATCCTTGCTGGAGTAAAGAACCATTCTAGTGGTGGAGGCTTATACTCTACTGGTTTAATGCTGGTATTGACTCGGTATACTATGCTGTAGCTTAGCAGTCTAGTAGTATTGTCTTTTACTATGAGCTTCTCCTCTTCTAGCACTGTTAATGGGTTATGGGGGTTCTCCTTAAGCCAGTCTTTATCGACTACTATGTAGGCTACGTGGAGTCGTCTAATCAGGTTGAGTACTGCGTGGGGGTCATTACTATTCTTTATCAGGTTGTCTAGCTGTTGTGGTTTAGGGTTTATGCATCCCTCCATGAAGCAGCTTAGTACCTGCCATAGTCTTGGGTTGAAGTAGTTAATCCACTGGTTTCCATGTAGTTTAGGCCCGTACATTAGGTATACTGTGTATCTTTGCTCTACTCTACCTCCTAGCACTAGTGC
>CAZTPV010000100.1:0-11333 GCA_964615085.1 uncultured Desulfurococcales archaeon | reverse complement strand
ATAAATGCTCTCGTCACTCCTAAACCTCCACGATACTCTCCAGGACCCTCGCTATCAGCTCTAAGCTCGTATTTAATGAAGAGTAGAGGGTATTCAGATTCTACAACCTCTATGGGGGTGTTTAGAGTGTTAGTCATGTTTGTGTGAACGCCATCAACACCATCGCCTAAGGGTCTACCACCGCTTCCACACGCTATAGTCTCGTAAAAGGCCCACCCACTACCACCAACCATGACGTTAGTCATTGTTCCACAGCTTGCTGCTGGAACTCTATCGGGGAACGCCTTCGACAAGGCCTTAAGAACTACATCAACTATCCTCTGTGATGTCTCAACATTGCCACCACTAACTGGTGCTGGTTTTAAGGGGTTAACGATGGTTCCTGGTGGAGCCTTAATATTTACGACTCTATAGAAGCCATGGTTCATAGGCATTTCAGGATCTATAACAGCTTTTAGGGCGAAGGTTGATGATGCAACGGTTACACCATAAACCGCGTTAAGAGGCTCATTAACCTGTGGGCTTGACCCAGTATAGTCTACTTCTACATGGTCTTTTGAAAGCCTTACAGCTACTCTTATCTCCGCTAAACCTCCATCACTAAGCTCTACGTAGTCTAAAGCTGTATACTCTCCCTCAGCATCATAGTCTTCGACAAGTCTTCTTAGCTTATTCCTCGTGTACTTCTCAGTATAGTCTAGTATGGAGCTCCAAGCCCTTTGAAGCACTTTGACACCATACTTTGATGCTAGCTCCTTCAATCTCCTCTCACCAGTGTTAAGGGATGCTATTTGGGCCATGAGGTCACCGACAAAGTATCTTGGGGTTCTAACGTTTGATGCTATTAGGGATAGAATGTCCCTCCTAAGCCTACCCTGCTCTACAATCTTCACTGGTGGTATGATGATACCCTCCTCAAGAAGTGTAGTAGCGTTACCACCAATACTTCCAGGTACAACACCACCAACATCAACGTGATGAGCTTTATTAGCTACTACTGCTATTAGCTTGCCACCATGGTAAACCGGCTTGATTGCTAGTACGTCATTTAGGTGCGTACCAGCTATGTATGGGTCGTTAGTTATAACCACATCTCCTTCGAGAAGACTAATACCCTCACCTTCAAGGTAGTCTACAAGGTTCTTAACACCTACATGCATGCTTCCAAGATGAACTGGTATGTGCTCTGCTTGAGCTAGTAGCAGCCCCTCTGGAGATAGTATTGCGCAGGAGCAGTCCATCCTGTCTCGGATGTTTGGGCTGAACGAGGTTCTACGTAGAACTACACCCATCTCCTCAGCTATGAATATCAGGGAGTGATATATGGTAGCTACTGTTAGAGGATCAATACTAGTAGCCATTACACCACCCTTACGTGTAGACAATAGTACTCGTCAACCCAGGCACTAGCATCTGGTGGGACAAGTATTGTTGAGTCCACGGACTCTATTAGGGCTGGTCCTTGGATTCTAGCTCCGGGCTTGAGAACGCTCCTAGCATATACTGGTGTTTTAACCCAGTCCTCGCCTTCAAAGAATACTGGCTTGTACTCTCTCGGCCTAGGCTCGTAGGGTGTTGGCTTAGATCGTGGTAGCCTAGGTTTTGAGGTTATGCCGTACGCTACTATTTTAGCTGATACTATTACTGGTTCCTCCCAGTCCACTCTATACCCGTACTTCGCTTGATAGACTTCGTGGAAGACTCTAGTAGCATCCTCAAGGCTTCCATTGAAGGGTATGTCTAGGCTGTAGGATTGACCCTTAAACCTCATCTCTAAGAGCCTTACAACCCTAATGGATTTCCTTGGTACGCCTTCAGATGCGAGGATCCTGTAGGCCTTCTCCTCAAGCTTAGTGAAAACCTTAGCTAGTTGACTATCATCAGCTCTAGATACTGGTGTTAGTAGAGGC
This sequence comes from uncultured Desulfurococcales archaeon, assembly GCA_964615085.1. GTDB lineage: Archaea > Thermoproteota > Thermoprotei_A > Sulfolobales > Pyrodictiaceae > CAZTPV01. The sequence goes on along the minus strand of CAZTPV010000100.1, from coordinate 9,423 downwards.
TCTACGAGGTCGTGTCTGTAATCGGTTACTATTAGCCCTAGAGCTGAGAATACTCCTGGCATTGGGGGTATGATTACTTCTTTAACACCCACCTCACGTGCTAGCTCTGTAGCGTGTAGTGGGCCTGCACCACCATATGCTATTAGCTTGAACTCTCTAGGATCTAATCCTCTCTCAATAGTCACAATCCTTAGTGCTTGAGCCATTATAGTGTTTGCGAGCTTTACTACAGCTAGAGATGCCTCAATAACGTCTAGTCCAAGTTGATCTGAAATCCTCCTCATAGCCTTCTCTGCAAGATCTCTCCTAACTCTTATAGCGCCTCCAGCAAGCTGTTCCGGAAGCCTACCTAGAAGGAGATTTGCATCAGTTACGGTTGGCTCGCTGCCTCCAAGACCATAGCATGCTGGTCCCGGGTTTGCACCAGCACTCATTGGCCCAACTCTAAGCATTCCACCCTCGTCAACCCATGCTATGGTTCCTCCACCAGCACTAACCTCAACAATGTCTATGTGTGGTATTCTTAGGGGGTATCCAGAGCCCTTAACTAGTCGGCCTCTATGTATTCTACCACCAACCTCGTACTCATCAACTATAATGGGTTCTCCATCAACTACAGCTGATGCTTTAGCTGTTGTACCACCCATGTCAAATGACAGGGCCTTCTTCACGCCAAGGATTCTAGCATAGTACGCTGCCGCTATGACTCCTGCAGCAGGCCCAGACTCTATGAATGCTGCAGGCTTCCTACAAGCCTCCTCTAGAGAGGCTACTCCACCACTACTCTGCATTACTAGTAGCTTGCCCTTAAACCCTCTTAATGCTAGCTCACTACTAAGTCTAGTTAGGTAGCGTGCTAGAAGGGGCTTCAGCAACGCATTTATCACTGCTGTACTAGTCCTCTCGTATTCTCCAGGTCTTGGATCCACCTCATGACTCACTACAACTATTGCTTGTGGGCACTCCTCCCTAATTATCCTTGCAGCTTCAACTTCATGAATGCTATTAGCGTAGCTATGGAGGAACGATACAACGAATACATCGACTTTACCACACCACTTCCTAGCTAGACTCCTAATAGCGTTAGTGTCTAAAGGTTCAACCACCTCACCTCTAGCATTAATTCTACCCCTAACACCAATCCTCATTGAGCGTGGTACTAGTGGTGGAGGCTTTGAGAAGAAGAGGTTGTAGAGTTCAGGTCTACATTGACGGCCAATCTCAATGACGTCTCTAAACCCCTCATTGGTTATGAGTAGGAGCTTAGGCTTCTCTAAGCCATATTGGCCAAAGACCATGTTTGTTCCAAGCGTTGTAGCATGAATAAATACTTTAGTGGATGATAATGACACTTGCCTACTCTCTAAAGCCTCTACTACCGGCTTCCAGGGCTCTAGCGGGTTTGTAAGCACTTTATAGTACTCTAGACTACCATCATCCTCGTCAAAGACAACTATGTCGGTAAAGGTTCCACCCACATCGACACCAACCCTGAGCAAGGCTGCCACCAAACACCAGCAGCAATTTATTCGGGCTCTATATACGTGGAGCCGTACTCTTCTAAACATTACTACGAGCATGCATCTATACTATAGTGTGGGAGAGACTATACGTCCCACTACAATGTTCGGGTTATAGTCACGCTCCCTATAAGTGGCTGATCGCTGGCAGTACTCAGCTCAGTAGGTGGTGTTCTTGAAGACTCATAGGAGTATTGTTGCTGCGTTAGCCTATGCTATTGTTAACATGCTTATGCTGCTTCTATACATAGTACCTAGCTTAAACAAGCCTACACCAGCCCTCTTTGGACTAAGTATCGCCTTCACCTATTCTCTCATAGTATGGCTAGTGCTCATGGCCCTTGTTGTCTACGTGGCATGGAGGGTGTGGAGGTGAGTATTTGTGGCTCATGCTGAGCTGTATACAATGTCGATAATTGTTGCCTACTCACTAGTTGTCACAGGTCTAGGGTATCTGGCTTGGAAGAAGTTTCGTGGAACTATAGAGGATTTCTACCTACTTAGCAGGAGGGTTGGCCCTATAGTACTCTTCCTAACTCTTGCAGCAACATATCATAGTGCATTTGCGTTCCTCACTAGTGTTGCAGTGTTTAGTAGTGTTGGCATCTCCTTCTGGATTGGGGCAGCACTATGGACTACACTTGCAGCTGTTGCAGGCTATGTTCTAGGGTGGAGGTTTCACCGCATTGGCTGTTCAAGAGGCCATATTACTCCAGCTGACATGCTAGCAGACTACTATGATAGTGAGGGTATGAGGCTCCTAACCGCCATCGTGCAGGCTGCCTTCGTGATAGCATACATGGTTGTGCAGTCTATAGGCTTAGGGATCATATTGAGTATTGGTAGTGGGGGTTTAGTTCCATTCTGGGCTGCAAGCCTATTCTTCATGGCCATAACGATACTCTACCTCGTTATAGGGGGTAATAGAGCAGCATTCTGGACTGATGTACTGCAAGGCGTGTGGATGTACATTGGTGTGTGGGCTGCAGGACTCTACATCCTCTACCGGTTCTTCCCTAGAGGAGTAGCTGAGCTTATGGATGCTGTTAGAAGTGTAAAGCCTAGCCTACTAACGCTTAACTGGCCAGTAGACCTGCTACTAAGCTTCGTCATAACCTATAGTATTGGAGTGATACTGCTACCACACATGTGGCTAAGATACTATTCAGCTAAGGATAGGAGGGCTTTGAGAATTAGTGCTGCAGGCATGGCCCTCTACGTTAGCAGCTACTATATACCAGCAGCCATAGTTGGACTAGCAGCAGCAGTATTCAACGCTCATGGACTAGTTGTCCACGGAGATCCCATACTTAAGCCAGGCTTCATAGCAGCTCTCGTTAAGGAGTATGGTAGTCGCGACGCCGTAATGGCCTACATGATCTACAAGCTTACACCACCAATATTTGCTGGATTCCTACTAGCTGGAGCTGCTAGTGCAGCCATGTCTACACTTGACAGTCTTTTAGGGGCTACAAGCATGGTTCTAACAAGAGACCTCTATCAGAGGTACTTTAGGCCCACAGCTACGGAGAAAGAGCTAGTACTCGTAGGTAGACTATTCATCATCGTTTGGGGGCTTATAGCATGGTACTTCACCATATGTAAGCCAGGACTAATCTTTGACCTAGTAGCCCTAAGTGCTAGTGGAGCACTACAGTTCCTACCAGCAGTCTTGCAAGCCATATACCCACGTAGGAGGGTCATAACGAGGCTTGGAGCCCTAATAGGCATACTGGCTGGGATAATCGTGAACATAGTGTTGTCGAACAAGCTTCCAGTAGCAGGTATGCTAGGTATTAGAGGCTTTCATCCAGCAGAGGCAGGAGTTATAGGCTTAGCTGTAAACAGTACCGTGGCCCTACTAGTCTCAGCGCTCGTGAAGAGTAGGGATAGAGATAGGAGCCAACTATACACGCTAATACTGTATGGTGGTAGCTAAAACCTAATCCACTTAGAGACGATCCTGTAGAGTCCTCGAGCAGCATAGTCTCCAGCTAGACCTGAGGCAAAAGCTACAGGGACTAGTGCTAAGACACCTATAAGTGATACCTTAGCAACATTGTAAGCGTATGCTGACACCCAGTTTATTAGGAGGCATGCGAGATTACCAAAGCCTCCATTAAGGTATTCAGTTAGTATGCCCATTGCCAGAAAGGATGCTAGTCCAAACACGCTATAATAGTATGGTGATGTAACACCATACCATGGGGCTGTTAGCAGACACATAGATACAGCTGCTAAAGCTGTTACTACGCCAAAACCACGGCCACAAAGTCTATGTGATAGGGAGACCCAGAACACGTAGAGGAATCCACCCACAATAGCTAAGCTCTTGAAGGGAGCTACAAGGGGTATGTATGTGTCAAAGATGGGCTTAAGGTTTAGCGTTAGTAGGTTGTAGCTTGCATAGCCTAGCACTAGTGCTGTGAAAACCCTAACTAGTAGGCTTGTAAGGCTTGGTTGTGGTGGTCTACTCTCACCAGAAGCACTTACTACAGATCTCATGCCTCCTCATCCTCATGACGAAGTCTATGTGTCTTTTAACCATCACTTCATAGGAGGTACGTGCATCACCTAAATATGTTTCAGATAGGTATACGCATGGAGTTTGCTTACAATCCCATGTAACAAACATGGTGTAGAGTACAACTCTACACGGATTAGTATGCTTTATGGGAAGGTAAACCCTCCTACCACCAATCTTCCTGAGGAGTTTAAATAGCTCCTTCTCTTCACGCTCAGATATGTACTCTACGTCTGGATCAACCTTGTATATGTTGAATACACGGTGGATTATCACGCCATCAACTCCCATATCGAGGCTAGTCTTAACTATCTCTGGAACCTCCTCGTAGCTATCCCTCCACACAGTTACATCAACGTATATGGTTAGTTTAACCTTCCTACGATTCCTTTCCTCTATAAGCTCTCTAAGATTCTCCAACACCTTCCCACGGCCTTTAAGCGTGTATATGCCAAAGGATATTTCGTCAAGACCGCTAGTGAGTATCTCTTCTAAACGCTTTCCAACAAGTAACCCATTAGTGCCAAGACTAGTCTTCAACCCTAGGGACTTAGCGTATCTAACAAGCTTAAATATGTCTGGATGTAATAGTGGCTCACCCCACCCGTGAAGACAAACCTCTTTAAAAGCCTTTAATGGCAACTTCTTAAAGTCCTCAAAGCTTATGTAGCCTACTGGTCTCTCTAGGTGCCTCCTCATACATATCTTACAGTTCATGTTACAATCGTTAGTAGACTCAACCTGTAGTATTGAAGGCCTTACAATCCTCGCTAGTATCATAGCCTCTACAACACCACCTGCTGGTAATGGTAGATTAGCAGTAGAAAACGTAGAGGAATTAAAATGTAGGCTAAAAACAGCTTAGCTAGTAGTAGCCTCCTTGACAACAACCTTAGCTGCTGCACGCTTTGCAGCAGCCTTAATCCCTCTCCAAAGACCTATGAACACTGCAGCTGCCATACCTATAATTCCAAGGGCTTGGCTAAGCAGGTAGGCTTCTAGTGCACCTACGGTAAATACTGCATGTAGTGTTGTAACAGATGCTGGTGCACACATTACTCTCACTCGGTACTAAATACGCTAATACACTGAGATTTAAGTCTTCACACTAAATCGTGAAAGAACACTCCTAGTTTTGAAGCCTAGACAAGTATGGCTAGGTTGTTGTAGGATAAAGGTTTTTATGAGAGTGTACATTAATCCTACGTTCTGGTGTACTAGGTATGTGTACACCAGTCTATGTGACTGTTAAGACAGCATCTCTAGGAGCAGCTGCAGCCAACTACATTATAGGTGTAGTGCTACTAGCTATTGGTGCTGCAATAAGCTTCTTTACAGCCTTTAAGCTGTGGAGGAAGAAGTAGAGATAAACATCACGAGTTTAATTGTTTTAAAATGTTTTCTAGCCTCCTCCTTTCTAACTTCGTGTAGGGGTGAAAAACTCTTAGTCAGCTACCTTGAGGCTCTCTACTTTCTCCTCCTACGCCTCCTCCTCTCCTCTCCCTCCTCCTCTGCAACCTCGTACGCTCTAACTCCTACCCCCATTAGCTTCCTGAACACCGTGTCTAGGAACTTTACGTAGAATCCTTTCTGTCCTACAAAGGCTCCAAACTCGCTACTACGTACTTTTACTGCAAGGTATGGCCCCTGGAAGTCTACATCAACTATGTGCTTGTATATCCAGCTTACTGGGTGTACTGCTCTAATGATGTTCGTAAAGTCTAGTGTTAGTTCTACTGCTCTCAGCCTAAGCTCTGTATCCTGCTCAATGTTCTGTATTCTCTCTCCTCCACGACCTACTAGTCTTCCTAGATAACCCTCCTTGACTATTATTAGTGCGTCTGGTACATGCTCACTCGTAATCTCAAACTGTTTCTTAGCCTCAATGAACTCTACAACTGTTATCACGTCGGCGTCTGGTGAGTATATTCTAGCGGCTTCTATAACCTTCCTCTCGATATCGTTTAGTGGTCTATTCCTCATTCTCATCTCTATAAGTAGCCTAATCCCCCTCTTCGCTCCAGGCCTTACAATATCCTTTAAGCCTAGGTCAACTACTTTAGCATCCTCCTCACCTAAGAGTACTTCACGGATTACTGTTGCTCCATCCCTTTCAATGTTCTGTGGCTTCTGGAAGACTGGGTCTCCAGCTATTATGAATCTACTGTTCCTACCAATCCTCATGAGTATCTCTACACTACTTTCTGGAGGAATGTTTTGTGCGTCGTCAAGGAATATTATTGAGTCGTCAAAGGTTCGGCCACGAAGGTAGTGCGTGTCAGCAAACATTATTTTACCGTCCTTTATGAGCTTCTCCACTTCACTCCACTCGATGAAGCCCGCTAGGATGTCTCTTAGGTAGGTCATTGCTATCTCGTAGTACTGTGGTCCTAGCTCTTGTGCTGTAACCTCCCTACCTGTAACAACATCTATGACTGGCCTTGATATTATGAAGCGCTTGTACTTACCCTCTAGGACAGCATCAATGCCGTAGAGTACGCTAAAGAGGCTCTTACCGCTACCAGTGGGCCCGAATAAGCCTACTATCTGGTAGCTCTCATCTGTAAGCGCTTTATACATCTCCTCCTGGCCTGGACTTAGTGGTTTTAACTGCTCCATCAGCTTACCCATACTCTTTAACACCCCTTCCTACTTGTCTTTGAGAATACCCGTTATATACTCATCTAACTGTTTCCAGGAGAGGTTTTATTCGTAGCTCTCTCTGCTTCCTACCAATTATTAATCGTGTTAGATAGAGTAGGAAAACGTTTTATTACCCGAGATAATCCCACTATACACCTGCCTAGCCTCCTAATAGTCTATAGTCTAATGGGGTGTACTATTTTGGCTGTAGAGGAGTGTGTTCGTGTTCCAAAACCAATTATTGAGGCTGCTAGAAGCCTTGGAATAGACGTGGAGAGTGTTATTAGAGAGGCTCTTTTAAGAGCCATAGCTAGTGCAGAGGCTTCTGAGAAGCCCAGGTACCCTATACTACCGAAGCCTAGAACTAGGATAACCTTCTACTAGCTTGGCTTAAAGGAACCTCTACTAATAGCTCTAAGCCTGCCAGCTGATAGCTCGTATAAAGTGTATTCTAGGCTTCCCGACGATACTTGTACTAGTGCTAAGCTAGGCTTCATACTACCTCCAGCACCACCCCAAGACCCAGTTAGGCTTCCAGGATTGAGTATGAGTACTCCTCTATGGACTCGTGCATCAGGGTAGTGGGTGTGTGCTGTAAACAATACTTTCACTTTAAGTCTTGAGGCTATGGAGTATAGTTTCTCGGGGTCTCCACGAGGATATATTCTGTGTCCGTGATAGACTCCTATCTCTAAGCCCTCTACGCTGAACACCTGGTAGAGTGGTAGGTTCAGATAATCCATGTTGCCTACTACAACGTATACTTGTGGTGCTAGGCTTTTAACCCACTCTAACACCTCTTCACCAACAAGGTCTCCAGCATGAACAACTATATCGTATGGCTTGTTATCCTCTATGAACCTTAAGACTGGTTCGGGAATGCTTGTAGCTCTATCAGGTATATGCGTATCTGCTATCAATAGTATCTTCTTCACGATAACCACCCTATAGCCACGTACTCTACACCATACGGTCATAGGCTAACTAGCTGGTGTATATCTGTTAAGCTTTTCCCATAGGCTACTAGTTCTAGGCATTCTGGCGCCAATCTAGCTAGACTTGTAGGAGAGGATGCAGAGACTAGTAAGCGTGGGGATTAGAGGAGGAGCTCATACTAGCTTCATACCCACCATACATAGCTATCGAGTGTGGTGAGTGGAGGTGTTTTACTCTATTGACCGTAGCGTGTAGGGAGGCGTGTGCTAATGCTGTAGGGGGTTTCCACGTCCTGCTATGTGTTTAAGGTCTTGGTTTAGGCTAGAGGGGTATTAGAGTCTCCGAGCCAGACTTGTAGTAGCCGTAGTAGTCTCCCATGTCCATGAACCCTATCTCCTCTAGCACTGATGCTGATAGCTTAAGACCGGTCTTGGATACAAGGATCTCGTCTCTAGCACCCTCATCTACGAGCTTCTTAAGCTGTTCTAGGAGCTTCTTAGACTCCTCCCATGCTTCAAGCCTCTCAACAACAAGTCTTCTACCTTCAAGCACGACTTCTGCTAGGAATCTACCATCACTAGTGCTAACGTAGAGGTGGTTCCACTCCTTAACGACACTATATCCTTTAGACTCTAGGAGTTCATGTAGATGTTCTGTTGACTGCACTGAGGACACCCGTAGATAGCTTTAGTGTGTGGGGGTAGTAGTGGGTAACCCTTGATCAAGCTCTAAGCTTGTAGCTTCCTTGAAGCCTTCTCTAGGAACTTGTCTACAAGCTCTCTAAGTGATGGACCTTCAACTATCTTTAACCTGTATATTGCGCGGGTATATGGCTTGTTGAGTTTTATCAGCCTCTCTATCCTAGCTGGTGTAGCTAGTATCACTGCATCTGCTGGAACACTGTTAAGTGTCTCCTCCAAGTCTCTTAGCTGTTCAGGGCTATAACCTGTCGATGGTACTACAGGGCCCATGTGCTTATACTCCTCATACATTCTCTTGATTATACCTTTTGCGTATGGCTTGGGGTTGACTATCTCACAGCCATATTTTCTCGCAGCTACATAGCCGGCTCCATAGGGTGCACCTCCATGGGTTACTGTTGGTGAGTCCTCAACGACAACAACTCTCTTCCCTCTAACTATTTCAGGGTTCTCAAGCTCTACCTCTAGGTCTGCTAGTGATATGTCGGCTTTAGGGTTTAGTTTCTTAACGTTCTCTATGACTCTCTTAGTCTTCTCTGGCCCTGCCTCAGAGATTTTTGTCACTATCACGGCGTCTGCCATCCTTAAGTTAACCTCGCCAGGGAATGATGATACCTCTATACCTGCTCTCAGAGCGTCTGCAACGGTTATCATGTAGTCTGGCTCTATGAGGGGCCAGTCATTGTTACCTCCATCCCATAGTATTATATCGCCTATCCTCTCGGCCTCGGTAAGTATTCTCTCGTAGTCTACACCTAGGAGTACTGGTGTCTTGAGCTGAAGGTATGGTTCAATCTCCTCAAGCTCATCTACTGTAAGGTTATACTTGTCTACATCGCTTGGCTCTACGATCTTAACTACAGCCTTTTCTTCAAGATCCCCATAAGCCATTGGGTGCCTTATAACGGTGACACGATAGCCTCTTGCCATCAACTCTGAGAGGATAGCTCTAGAGGTAGTGCTTTTACCAGCACCAGTCTTTACAGCTGTTACTGCAATGACTGGCTTCACACTAGGTATCATCGTGTCTTTAGGCCCTAGTATTCTAAAGCTAGCTCCTGAAGCTAGGACTATGGATATCTTCCTTCCAAGCTCCTCG
>CAZTPV010000099.1:0-3026 GCA_964615085.1 uncultured Desulfurococcales archaeon | reverse complement strand
AGATGCTGAGGTAGGTGATGGAACAACTAGTGCAGTAGTCCTTGCTGGCATGCTCTTAGACAAGGCTGAAGGCCTTCTTGATCAGAACATTCACCCAACAACGATTATTGAGGGCTATAAAAAGGCTTTAGATTATGCTCTAAAGACACTACCATCTTTAGGAGTTAAGGTTGATGTTAAGGATAGAAACATGCTACGTAAGATTGCAGAGACTAGTGTTATAAGCAAGTATATCGGTAGTGGAGCTACTCTTCAAAAGCTCATCGATATGGTTGTTGATGCAGTATTAACAATAGCTGAACCTAGACCTGATGGTACCTATGAGGTTAGACTCGACAACGTCAAGATAGAGAAGAAGAAGGGTGGAAGCCTACTCGATAGTAAGCTAGTACATGGAATAGTACTTGACAAGGAGGTTGTTCATCCTGGTATGCCTAGGAGGGTTGAGAACGCCTACATAGTACTATTAGACGCACCACTAGAGGTAGAAAAACCAGAGATAACAGCAAAGATCAACATAACAAGTCCTGAGCAGATTAAGGCCTTCCTAGACGAGGAGGCTAAGCTGCTTAAAGACATGGTTGAGAGGATTTATCAGGTTGCTCTTGAGCGTATGAAGAGGGATGGTGTTGACCCAAGTAAGGCTGGTGTTGTCGTTATAACACAGAAGGGTATTGATGAGGTTGCTCAGCACTTCCTAGCTAAGAAGAAGATACTAGCAGTAAGGAGAGTAAAGAGAAGCGATATGGAGAAGCTTGAGAGAGCCACAGGAGGTAGAATTGTAAGTAGTATTAGGGACTTAACTCCTTCCGATCTAGGTTTCGCTAAACTAGTAGAAGAGAGAAGAGTTGGCAACGACAAGATGGTGTTCATTGAGGGTTGTCCTAATCCAAGAGCTGTAACAATACTATTAAGAGGAGCTAATGACATGCTACTAGACGAGGCCGAGAGAAGCCTTAACGACGCTCTTCACGTCTTAAGAAACGTTATGAGGAAGCCAATGATAGTTCCTGGTGGTGGAGCAGTAGAGGTAGAGCTTGCACTAGCTCTTAGAAAGTATGCTGAGAGTGTTGGTGGTAAGGAGCAGCTTGCTATAGAGGCTTATGCTGACGCCTTAGAGGAGATACCTATGATACTTGCTGAGAGTGCTGGACTCGATGCTCTACAAGTACTCATGGATCTAAGAAAGCTCCATGCTGAAGGAAAGAAGTTTGCAGCAATAGATGTGATCTCAGCAAAGGTTATTGAGGATGCAGTTAGCGCTAACATTATAGAGCCAATACTAGTCAAAGAACAGGTGCTAAAGAGTGCTACAGAGGCGGCAACCACGATCTTAAAGATCGATGATGTAATAGCTGCCGCTCCTAGTAAGACCGAGAAGAAGAAGGGTAAGAAGGGCGAGGAGGAGTAACTTAAACCACTGCTTTAGTTCTTAACTCGATTATTTTTAAGCTGTTATTAGCCATGTATTTTTATAGCTCTCTGTACACCAAAATCCCTATCCTAGCTTTCCTGTGTGGAGGTCCACTCCTATGTCAAGTGAGCCTGGTAAGGTTCTAATAAGACTTGTCTATAGGCCAACAGATAAGATAAGGATTGGTCCCCCGAGGTTAACAAGATTTGAGCGTGCAAGGATAGTTGGTGCACGAGCTCTTCAAATATCCATGGGGGCTCCGCCCTTAGTTGATGTTAATAGTCTACCACCAGAAGTTCGTGAGGACCCAGTAAGAATAGCTCAATACGAGCTTGAAGCGGGAGTTCTACCAATAACTGTGGTAAGATATACTCGTAAGGGTGATATACAGCTTATACCATTACAATGGTTGCTAGAGGGTAGTAAGAGAGCGTGGCGTTGAGGACAAGTACTCAGAGACTTAGCTGCCACCCTAAGGGCTATTATCTTGTTATTGCCGAGAAGCCTAAGGCTGCGAAGAGGATTGTCGAAGCTCTATCTAGAGGTATCTACAAGACTTGTAGGATTGATGGTGTACCTTACTGGGTTCTAACCTATAGTGGAAGGATTATGGTTGTTGCCAGTAGCGTAGGCCATATGTTTTCTCTAACTACAGATAAACAAGGCTACCCTGTATTTGAGTACTATTGGGCTCCTCTTTGGAGAGTTGAGGAGAATGCTGTCCATGTCAAGAAATTCTATAGGGCTCTTGCAGTTTTAGCACGTAACGCAGTAGCATATGTAAATGCTTGTGACTATGATATTGAGGGTAGTGTTATTGGTTACCTCATTATAAGATTCCTAGGAGATATTCATAGAGCTTATCGAGTAAAATTCTCATCCCTTACTGATGCTGAGCTCCGTAAAGCGTTTAACAAGCTTGGCCCCCTAGACTGGGGAATGATAGAAGCTGGTCTAGCGAGGCATGAATTAGACTGGATTTGGGGTATTAATGTTAGTCGAGCGCTAATGGATTCTCTAAGAAGGGTTGTAGGGCGGCAGGTCATACTAAGTGCTGGTAGGGTTCAAACTCCAACGTTGCTGGAGGTTGTTAAGAGGTGTATGGATATAAACCTACACGTACCAGTGCCTTACTTCAAAGTATATGTAAAGGCCTTGATTAATGGTGTAGTTCACGATCTTTGTATTGCGGATTTCGTTGAAACGATTAATGATGCTAGAAGAATAGCTGAACATGTAAATGGAGTAGGTGTCCTCGTAGTTAGCAAAGTTTATGCTAAGCGAGAGCTAGTTCCTCCTCCCCCACCATTTAATCTACCGGATCTTCAAATGGAGTGTGCTAGAATTCTTAGCCTATCACCGGCCAAGACACAGGCTATCGCAGAGAAACTCTACTTAGAGGCTGCCATAAGTTATCCGAGGACTAATAGTCAGAGGCTCCCAGAAACTCTAGATTTAAAGGAAATCCTTATGGGGCTCTCAAAAGTCCCAATGTACAGTGCTCTCGTAAAGAAGTTGCTTGAGGAGACTAGGGGGGTCCTTAGGCCCAGGCAGGGCTCTAAAACTGATCCTGCACACCCAGCTATTCATCCTACAGGTGTAGTTCCTACAG
>CAZTPV010000098.1:0-5338 GCA_964615085.1 uncultured Desulfurococcales archaeon | reverse complement strand
ACTCTTAGCAGGATAGAGAAGGTGGACTTGACCATCTACCTATCGCAATACATGCTGGCAGGTATCTCTCCACTACTCCTCTCACTTGCATCTATACTAAGAGTGTCGTTAGCAGCGTCCATAGCAACATTAGCATTATGGCTTTCTAGTAGCAGCCTCACTGGCTGGTGTTTCAATCACTTCCTCACAGTCGAGAAGGGGTTGAGTAAGATCAAGGCTATTAGGATTGCTGGAGCAGCTGCAGCACTAACAAGTATTCTCTGGCTTAGAATGCTTTACCATAGTGTCTTAGGACTACTACCCTTAAAGCCTAAATGGCTTAGAACACCCAAGACGAGGGGAGGATCATTTAAGCTATTCTGGTTAGAGGTTTTAGGATTCATGATAGTATTAGCATCAACCATGCTGTACGCGTCGTATCACTCGCCTCTAGCGCTGATAACACTATTATACTTAGCTGCATACCTCTATGTCTTCACGAGGTTTCGTAGAGAACTGGTATAGGTTTCCATGGAGGTATAGCTATCTTGGCGAGGAAGGCTACTGTGTTCATAGCATCACTAAGCCCTTTAACAGCCTATACCGGCGTAATACTGTATTTCACTGGCTACAAGATGTACGCTATATTCTTAGCACCATTTTGTATGGTTTTCACAGGAGCTGCCAGCTACCTTATTGTTAGGACTGTGTTGAGGAAAGCACATGAGCTTATAGAGCGTATTAACGAGGCGAAGTACTTACCAGAAACTCCACCCCCAGCTCCCATAGTCGATGCACTTACAGCTACTGTGACTTCAGCAATACTACCTCCTGCTGCAGGCTATATAGTAGCCTTAGTGCTTAGTAGCCTCGAAGACCTCTATTCATGGGTTGTAGCTGCAACTGAGCATGTTTACAAGCCTACAGTCAACAGTATCAGAAAGCCGAGTTTACTAACCATACTCTCGTCTATAATCCTTCTTGGACTACCAGTAATCGCTCACCATGTTCTAAGTGAGGTTGAGAGAATAGGATTGGAACCCTTATCTACCAGCCAGGCACTAGTGACCTCAAAGACGTAGTGGTATGGAGCTACACGCTTTCTCTCACCCTTAACAACTATCCTATAACGGTGTATTGGCGAATCTACTACTAGGGTCTCTGCCTCCCCACCCTCAAAAGCTGGGTTAAAACCATAGATCTTAGAGAGCCTTATCACCTCCTCCACGTCGCTAAGGGTTAACACTTTACCTACAAGGTTCTCAGGTAAGCCATAGGCTTGTACACTTAACACCATTACCTTGAAGCCTTCCATAACGATACTCCTCATATACTCCTCCTGGCTCTTACGCCAGAGAGGGGTATACGATTTTAGTCCAGCCTCCTCAGCGGCTAATGAGAACCTTATCCTCTGATAGTCACTGAGAAGAGCGCCAGAGACTATGCCCTCACACTTGAATAGCCTCTTAGCCTCAAGAAGAGCCTTCACTAAGCTCTCTTCCTCATCTCCATCAACACTTCTTTTAAGTAGTGGTAAGCCGATAGCCTTAGCAGCTAAGTCAACAAGCCCACTACTAACACCTGGGTAGTGAAACAACATACTCTCCCAGCTCCTTGGAGTAAGAGCTACTAATCCTACAACCTTAAACCCGTGTAGAAGAGCCCAATAAAGTGAGTAAGTGCTATCCTTACCTCCGGTAAAGAGTACACATACTCTAATCATTACGGATCACACTACTCTTCGTAGCCAAACTCCCTCCTTAGCCTTCTAGCAGCCTCGCTAATCCTAGCAAGCTTCTCCTTAGCAATACTACGTGGTAGCCTTTTTAGACCACAGTCTGGATCTAGGTATATTTTCTCGGGACCTATAACATCAAGTTTTAGTAGCTTGTGGACAGCATCAATAATTTCTTCAACACTCTCAACCCTAGTTGTATGGACGTCGACTACACCGTAGCCTAGCTCCTTGTTAAACCCATACTCTTTAAGGTATGGTAGTAGCTTGAAATTAGAGTTCTTAAACTCTAGATCCACTTGGTCGACCGGAAAGTCTAGGATGTAGGGTATAAGCTTCTCTATTCTACCATAACATATGTGTATGATCTTCTTAGCGCTAATACCCTTAAACATTATCTCTAAGGCTTCTCTCACAAGCTCAGCCTCCTCCCTCCACGGCCTTGTTGGAAGAGCTGGCTCGTCGACTTGTATGAATTGTGCACCACGCTTAACAAACTCCTCGATCTCCTTTCTTAGCGCACGTGCTAGGTCAAGTACAAGTTCACGCCTATCACCATAATATAGGTCGAAGCTCCAATCAGCCATAGTGTACGGTCCTGTTATTATTGCTTTAACTGGACGGCCACCAGCTATTGACGATGCGTACTCCCAGTCCATGACGGCCATGGGGCCCCTATACGCTACTCTAGACTTCACAACCGGTTTACGGAAGTAGACGTTGTCGAATACTCTAACCCAATCACCTATGTCGTAGCCTTCAAGTCTCTCAGCAAAATAAACTACCATATCCTCTCTACTTTGTTCTCCATCACTAAGAATATCTACTCCAGCTTCAATGTAATCTTGTATAACCTTCTTTATCGCTGGTTTAACCCTCTCATGAAATTCTTCTTCGCTTATGGCATTCCTCTTTCTAAGCCTTATAGCCTCCTCAGCTTCAGGCATCTTAGGGTAGCTGCCCACAACAGTGACTCTAAAGGCTTTAGGTAAACTGTATGAAGCCAAAGCTTCTTACACCATACCTCAAAAGCTATCCTCATCCCCTATAAATTATCTTTGGAAGAGAGGATACTATCTCACCACTACCATAAGGCACGTATATACCGTCAGACGTTGAATCCCATTCATGAGGCTTAATGAATACTAGGCCAACAGAACTTGCATACTTCTCCTCAGCTATGCTGCCAGAAACTGAGGCTATGGTACCTAGAGACGGGTCTTGCCTAAGCTGTGTGGTAGTTATTGGGCAATTCTCGTATACGCTCATGACGTTAGCCATGTCACTAAGACTTAGGGGATTTATGAACACGGAGTGTAGGTAAGCCCCACTACCGTGGTACTCCCATAGCACTATAGTGTTGTTCGTAAAGACCGTAACTCTAAAAACTTCATCAACATAGTTATCCAGTAGCCCTACACTAAGTGGGCTCCAAAGGTCTTCAAAGAGTATTAGAAGGTCTACACCAACGTCATACTCTGACGATGCTACTGGAGGTAAGTAGTAATTTCTGATATCGCCATAATATCCATGAATGACTACCCTATATGGCTTAACACCGTTAGTAGGATTAACTATTACTATGAAGGGGCCAAATACGGTGTAAAGAAGCCTCTCTACTTGCGTTTCAGATAGACCGCTATTATAGTAGAGGCTGTGGAAGTCAATAAAGACTGTTGTAGAGTTCATCACAACGTAGTTTCGGAGTAGGAGGGGTAGTCTTTGATAAGATGATAGAGTTAGTACGCTAGTTCTACCCTCTCCTTTAACTCCATTTAGAAGGAAAGTTCCAGACGAGTAAACGTAACTGTAGTAGCCTGTTAAGGGATTTAGTATAAATGCACTATCTGCTGTAAGTCCAGGTGTAACATTTAAGGCGGGTGAACTAGCACGATCAACAAAGATTCCTATTTTAAGCCTTCGCATGGTGGCTGATAGGAAGACCGTTCTAGCATCACTACTATAAGTGACTGCAGCTGAGCCTCCAAGAACTATATGGACGTAGCCACTAATGTTGGTGTTAAGAAGGATGTAGGGTATTGATAATGGTCTTGCCTCACCTTCTCTTACCTTAATTACTTCTGGAAGCTCTATCACGGAGAGAAGATCACCTGAACTAGAATACACGTATACTTTGTCAAAAGAACATGTGGCTTTTAAGCATCTAACTACTAGTTGTAGGTATCCAGGGCCGCATTTAGCTGACTCCACTCGTGCAAGTGGCCTCCCCTTAGAGGATGCTTGTTGAGAGGATACAGTCATGTTACTAACGTAATAGTATAGGGTTACTCCAGAGGCTATGATGATTAATAGTAGTATGAGTGTTACTGTTAAGTGCTCCTCCATACTATAGGCCCTAAGCTATAGGGATGTAGCAGATAGTTAAATGTTTGTGTGAGAGGCTGTTTCCTTACCTACTGGCGATTGAGATCTCTAACTGCTTTAACAGCTTCAACAAGGGTTTTACTGCTTAGAGGAGCTGAGACTAGAACACCATCTACTAAGCCTACTAGTTTTCTAGTGAATTCAGCTGCTTCAGCAGGCTCAAAAACTGGTTGATGTCCTTTAAGTAGCAAGTATAGGTGCTTCTTTTCATCTTTCTCTGCTACCACTATGTAGGGTATAATCTTGCCCCCCTTCAATCTAAACGATCTAATAGCCTCATTCTCTAGTTGGCTTGGTTTCCAAAGCCTTGTTACTAGGAAGAAGTCGGCTGGTATCTCTAGACGTTTATGGTAGTCTCTGGCTAGGCTGAGTATTGCTCCGATTCTTAGTTCTTTAAGCCTCCTATTCGATTTTAGAATCCTTATAGCATCTTCAGTACCGATATCCATTACAGGTTTTCCGTAGGCTGGAGGATCTCCTCTAAGTAGTACTATTCCCTCAAGGCCTAGTAGGAGAGCTGCACCAGCAAGGGATATGAGGCCGTTAGTGTTAATGTCTAGGAGTCTTATGTTTGCTATGCATTTAACGCCTACCTCGTATCTTATGACTGCTGCTACTGCTATTGAGTGTGCTTTAGGTATACCCATAGGCGCTTCTGGAACATCAATGTAGTCTACAAAATCCTTGATTGCTCTAGCAGTCTCTACTATCTTGCCTCGGTTAGGTGATGGTTTAATCTCAGCCCATACCTCTAGCTTCATGGTATCTCCCTACTGGACTACTTCTATGAGCTCACAAGCTCTAGTTTTTAGTGTTGATTTATAGGACTAGGATTATTATGGGTGACATGCCCTATGGTTTATGGTTGGCATGGGAGGATACTTGTAGTCGACTTAGAGGGGGAGAGGGTAAGCGTACTTAGCATTAAGGATACAGTGTTAAGGGACTTCATTGGTGGTAAAGGCCTACTATACTACTTAGGGTATCGGAACATACCTGCCTCTTGTGACCCCTTAGATCCTAACTGTAATACACTAGTTATCGCTCCTGGAATGTTCTCTGGACTACTTCCTGGAGGCTCTAAGGTTGGGTTCTTAGCTAAGAGCCCATTAACATACATGCTTTGCGACACTTACGCTGGTCAAGCTTTTGGGGCTAAGCTTAAGCTAGCTGGATACGATGCTTTAGTCATTCGTGGTCGTGCGGAGAGGCCAGTGTACCTCTACATAACACCTGAGG
>CAZTPV010000097.1:0-4864 GCA_964615085.1 uncultured Desulfurococcales archaeon | reverse complement strand
ATATGCTCTAGCTATGCTCTCCTCACTAGCAACATCCATTTGGACGTAGAAGCCCCTATATCCTCTTGACTGTAACTCCCTAAGTAGTTCCTCAGCTTTATCTCGACGAGACTTGTAGGTGTAGATTACATAGTACCCTTCACTAGCAAGTTTCAATACTATAGCTCTACCTATACCCCTACTACCTCCAGTCACAAGTGCATATTTTTCCACGACCTACACCCCTTCTAGGAGCTCAAGTATTTTCTGAAAGAATGTTCTCTCCTTAGGGTCTTTAGAGGTTTTAACAAGCCTTTGTACGACAAGTTCAGGAGTTGATCTAGCTAGATAGTAGAATCTGGGTTGCCTATCAACAATGAGGTTATAGTTTTCGTCTAAACCTCTAGCCTCTATGCCATCAACTCGAACTCCCTGTAAACCCTTAAGTTCATTGAGAATCTCTCTTGCTAGATGAGTTACGATGACGCCCACAGTATTTGGGTCCCTAATCATGTGGTATGCTAGTCCGGCAACTATCTTCGCAGCTGCGTGAGCTTCGGTTATTGCTTCAAACTCATCTATGAGAACTAGCTTACGGTATGGGCTAAGTAGTGCTTTAGCTAAGTCTCTTAGAGCTTGTTCTAGGGCTCCAGCACCAAGCATACCTGGAGGCTTAGTGTAGAAGTAGACTTTGTCTATGCAACCTACATGGGCTTTACGAGCTGGTACAGGCAGTGAGGAGTGTGCAGCTATAGCTATCTCAGCTATAGTTCTTAGGAGCGTAGTTTTCCCACCACTATTAGCTCCTGTAAGTATTACAACTCTCTCATCATTAACATTATTTATCCTTAGTGATGTAGTGCCTACAGTGTATGCTACTCTCTGCACTCTACTCTTATCGGCTAGTAGTAGCTTAGCGTCAGCGCCATCAATGAAGCTTATCCCAAGTTTATCCTCTTCTATTACTGGTATTGAGCCTCCAATAGCCTTCATAAACCTGGTAAAGGCTAAGGCAATGTCAATTAACGCTATAGTGTCTGGCAACTGGTTGAGGATTGGTAGATACTTATCCACGACTTTAGCGTCATTAACCATTATGAAGTATCTTTTAAGCACTAGCTTCCTTGAAAGTAACTCTTTAAGCTCATCAGCTTTTGATGTGTCAAGTTCAATAGGGATCCTGGGGGTTCTAGGGACAATACCGCTTACAATTCTGGCTTCATCCTCCTCTAAAGACAACTCCTCTACAAGCTTTCTCTCAGCCTCTTCAGCAACTTCTTCAAAAACCCTGTATACCTCTTCTGGGTACTCTATGACACCCTCTCCAACACGCTCAAAAATCCTAATAAGTTCTGCGGCTGTGATCTCTATTTTAAGTTGCTCAAGTCTTCTTTTAACTTCACTAGTAGCCCAAACCTCTATATCACTCACAACCTCTCCAATCCTTTCCAAAGCATATCTAATCCTATCATACTCTCCATCTACACCACTAGCTAAGTCTAAACCATCATACTTATTTACAAGCTCCCAAAGCCTCTCTATCGATTCTAAACTACCATCAAATCCTAGGAGAGAGAGTATCTCAGTAAGCCTCTCTCCAAGTATCCTCCAAGCCTTAATTATCGCTTCCAAAGTGCTCCTATAGGCTTGTAGCTTAGCGATAAAGATTTCAGGGACTAGCTCATATGGTGTTAGTGATCCAACCTCCACTAATCCTAAAGGTAAGCTCGTTAATGGTAGTCCATAGCTTAGAAGCATATCATGTTCTCGCAGCATATCAAGCACTTCACTGATAGTAGATACTTCAACAACTTTGATAAAGTCTTTCACTTCAGCGGGTATACTCACCTTTAAACCTTTGGGCACTACGAGTATCCTAGTAACCTTCACACTTACGCTAGAAGGCCACGTAGCTTTTGAAAGGGCTTTTGAAAGCTCTTCTAGAGTAGAGTCATCTAGTCTGAGTAGTATTGAAACTATTCTCATTACACGGTTAAACCTATCAATAATGTAGTTAAAGCTTCTAGAAGGTAAGGGGAAGAAGTATGCAAGCAACTTATCTCGTCCAGGTATGCTCGACACGAACCTTAACACGTAGTCTACGTACTCCTCATATATCCTTTCAGCCTCCTTAGATCCATAGAACTCTTCTGGTTTCGACCCATAGATCTTAGCTATCGCTCCTCTAACAATCCTTAGGGCTCTACGATAAGAGCCTACAGCCTCTGCAACACGGGATACGTGTCCACACAGTATCTCCAGTAACGTGGAGTCCTTGAGATGCTCTACTAGCCTATGAGCTATCTTAGGCCCCACACCCGGTATATCTTCAAGCTTTACGTTTTTAGCATAGTCTCTACAAGTCTTAAAATCCACACTACTACCCCAAGACTCTTTAAGCTAACGAGTAACCCTCTATAATCCTCCACTAGCAACTCTAAGTATACTCTCAACACAATAATTAGTATCGGGTGATTGAGTTGAAGTTCATGGTTAAAGCCTTAGTAAGAGATTATGAGGGTGTGGTTATTCGTGAGAAACCTCTACCAGCGGTTAGGAGGGGCTGGCTCTTAGTTAAAACCCTAGCTGCATGCTGGACTCCACTTGAAGATCTAATAGCATCTGGAGAGTACTGGGTTGAGCCTGGAAGAGTACTAGGCTGGCTAGGCTATGGTGTTGTTGTTGAAACTGGTGTAGAGGCTCCAAGCGAATTAATGGGTAAGAATGTAGCTGTGGTAAGTTATGGTAATGGTGTACCTGGACTAGATTTTGATGGATGGCTAACTGAGTACACTAGCTTGCCAGCTTCAAGCGTAGCTATTATGCCAGATATTAGAACCGAGCTTAAACCCATACTAAGTCTAGCAGGTATAGCAGCTACCATACCTAGACTATTAAGTGAGGATGACGAGAAAGTCGCTATTATTGGTGCTGGACTCCTAGGCATATTAGCAGCATACTCCATAGCTAACTCACGTAGGCTCGCCATACTCTACACTACTGGTCTGCGATCAACAGCTAGGAGGCTAGTTAGAGCTCTAGGGCTTGAGGTGCATAGTATAGGAGAGCTTAGAGGCGTCTTTGATGCAGTAGTCCTGTCAATATTCAATTCATTAGTACTATCAAGAGCGCCACTACTACTAAGGGATGAAGGTTGTATAGTCCTACCACCATTACTAAAAGGCTTTGATATACCATTAGTGAAGAGTCTTAGAGTGAAGGTGGTGGAAAACCTTTCTATGAGTGAGGCAGTAAAACTACTAGAGGCTATTGGCGGTGAAGTAGAGGATTGCCTTGAGAGAGTTAGAGGGTTATCGCTTGTGAGTGGCTTACCAGAGAAGATTGTCGTGTTTGATCTAAAGTAGCTCTTTAACAGCATCTCCAAGCCTTTTAACACCTTCCCATATCTCCTCAATGCTAGGGAAACTATAGTTAAGCCTCATAGTATTCTCACCACCGCCGCAAGGATAGAAGGCGTCTCCAGGCACAAATGCAACACCCTTACGTAAAGCAACTTCTAGTAGTCTTCTTGAGCTAATACCTTTAGGCAACCATGACCATACGAATAAGCCTCCTACGGGCTTAGTCCATCTAACACCCTCTGGCATGTATGTTTCAAGAGCGTTCAACATGGCCTTGCACTTAGCTTCATAGACCCTCTTAGCCTTCTCAATTATCTCGTCAACTATGCCCCTCTTTAGCGCCTCGGCAGCAATATACTGACTTAAAGTTGATGTATGTAAGTCAACAGCTTGCTTAGCTACTTCAAGCTTTGATATAAGCTGCTTACTAGCCGCTACCCATCCAAGTCTAAGTCCAGGAGATAGTATCTTGCTAAACGTACTTACGTAGATGACTCTACCACTATCATCCATAGACTTTAATGGAGGTGCGCCAATGGGCTTGAAGGCTATATAGCTATAAGGGTCGTCCTCGATCACAAGTAGGTCGTAGCTCTCTGCTAATTCAAGTAGGTGCTTTCTCCTCTCATAGCTCATGGTTACACCTGCAGGGTTATGGCATGAGGGCATCGTGTAAACTAGCTTTGGTGTTCTACCCTCTCTTCTAAGCCTCTTCAACTCTTCCTCAAGCTTTTCAGTTATCATACCCTCATCGTCTATAGGTATTGCAACAAACTTAACACCATATTGTCTAAAAACTTGTATAGCTGTAAGATAGCTAGGCTCCTCTATAACCACTATATCGCCTGGATCAAGAAGCACCCTAGCGAGCAAGTATATTGCCTCCTGGCTACCAGTTGTAGCAATTACATCGTCTTCAGGACCTAGATGCACATTATGTGATTTCATAAACTCTTTAAGAGCCTCTAGGAAGATACTAACGCCTTTTGTTGGCGAGTATTGCAATACTCTCCATCCATAACTATCAACTACTCCTCTAACTATGTCGGTTAGCTCCCTTACGGGTAGAAGCTCAGGTGCTGGAAGCCCTCCAGCTAGACTTATTATGTTACTCTTTTCAACCAGTTTCAGCAATTCCCTTATCTCTGAGGCCCTCATAGCCCTTGCTCTACTCGAAAAGTATTTCTCGAAATTAACCTTCAATGCACAGTTTCACCTCACTCTGGAAAACTGCTTAGCTAGGAGCACATAAAGATATCCTTAGGAGGATAAGTTGAACTTGATGAATAAGGTAGGCTTAAAGCTAAGGGAGTCACTAGAGTACATGCATGAGCTGCTTAAAGCTATTGCTAGTGGGGAGTATTGTTGTCTTAGATATGGACTACCATATATACGTGTCGGTGATCTCGTAGAGCAAGCTCTCTGTGAGATGAGGGTTCACCTTAAACTAGCTAGGGGAGAGGCTACTGAACCTAGGAAGCGGATTCTACGTAAACTAGCAGAGATAGTTCTTGAGGCTAAAC
>CAZTPV010000096.1:0-8146 GCA_964615085.1 uncultured Desulfurococcales archaeon | reverse complement strand
CACTTCTTAAGCTCTCTAATGATGTGTTTTAACGTCCTCTTATCAACTGTTAGTTTATCCTCATATTGTTGAGGCATTCCGGTCTACCCCCACATCATTAAAACGTAGTTCTTAAGCTAAAGCCTAATAATAGTAGTGGTTTTAATCGAGTATTATCATCTAGAGAGTCTTATCAATTACTATGATAGAGCTAGTCTATGGTGTTCCTCGTGTGCGATATCGATATTGTTCTCTATAGAGGTTTTGGTGGCTTAAGCCATAGTGTTGAAAATACTATTCGAAGTACTATTGACATTCTAAGGGAGAGTGGTATAACTGTTTGTCTATCTAGAGTAATTGTTCCAGTGCTTGATGAGGAGTTTAAGCCATCGATTACAGTGAATGGTGTTAGTTATGATGTTGATGTAGATAGTGATGTTAGTTTAGTGATACTTAATGGTGTTGTCACTAGTATGATTAAGCAAGAGAATGTTGTTGAAGCTATTGTATAGTTTTGGGCTTGAATCCCATTTGTTGAGCATATTTGTAGAATGGGCATGTCCGCCAGTACTTCTCGCATAGTGTGACTTCACTACGTGTTAATAGCCTGTTTATAACTAGACATTGTACAAGATATCCTCCACTATACTCATAAATCTTCATGTACGGGCATTTGGATTGTGGTTTATGGTTGACAAGATGTATTCTAGGGTATGGGCGAAGCATTTGATCTATAGCAGGCTTCATAGTAGATAATATGCCTTGGCTTCGTGTAGGCTCCTCATAGTATCTGCAGGATTTGTATGCTTCAGGTCCTCCTAGGCATCTCTCTCTAGTGACTACGGCTTGAGAGGGTGATCGTAGTTTTGGGGATGTACATAGCCCGTTACGATACCATGGGCAAGGCACATCTCTTCACCAGTTCAACTTGGGCTACATTAGGGGGTGACTATCCACCTTTTTAATGAGGGGGTTCATTTATGGCCTTTAGGTCTATTGCGATAATAGACTGCTATAGTGATGAGCCAGCTGGTTTTGGAGTGCCATTCTATATTGACGCTATCCCTAGATATGTAGCTGGTGCATGTATACTTACAGGTAAATGTGAGCGTATCGACTACTATACTTTTGATGATATTAGAATTGGTGGTGCAAACCTTTTAAGAAGGCTTGATGGTTACGATATTGTTGTGATTATTGCTGGAGTAGTTGTTCCCGGAAAGTATCTTGGTGGAAGACCTCCTTCAGCAACTGAGTTAAATAGTCTATTATGTTCTTTGAAGTCTCCACTTAAGGTAATTGGTGGTGCCTGCGCCCGCTATGGCATTGGTAATATTGGTGGTGGCTACACTACCCCTCTTGAAAAGCTCCCCTGTGCTAGAGACTGTATAATCGTTAAGGGTGATGTGGAGAAGTATATTTATGATTTAATCACGTATGGGGAGTCAATGGCTGATCCAAACATTAAGGTTGATGATCCAGAGTTCATTGATATGGTTGCTGTAAAGGGAGCTATCATAGTAAGACAGCATCCATGCTATGGATACAATCTCCTCGCTGAAATAGAGACTTTTAGAGGTTGTCCAAGATGGATTAGTGGTGGGTGTAGCTTCTGTATAACCAAAAATTATGGTCGACCCCTACAACGTGATGTGAAAGGGATTGTGCGTGAAGTTGAAGCACTATATAACCTAGGTGTCAGACACTTCCGAATAGGTAGGCAAGCAGACATACTAGTTTATGGTAGTAAGGAGCTAGATTGCGAGGAATGGCCTAAACCTAATCCGGAGGCTTTGAGAAGACTGTTTGTTGGAATACGTAGTGTGGCCCCATCACTCATAACCCTACACATAGATAACGTTAATCCAGGCACCATTATTAGGCATGAAAGCGAGTCAATAGAGGCATTAAAGATCATAGTTAAATATCATACTCCAGGTGATGTAGCAGCACTCGGAATAGAGTCTGCTGATGAGAGAGTTGTAAAGCTTAATAACCTTAAAGTCTATCCTGACGAAGCTTTAAAGGTAATAGAGTTAATTAATAGGATTGGGGCTAGGAAAGGTTACAACGGTTTGCCAGAACTATTGCCAGGAATTAATTTCGTCTTAGGCTTAATAGGTGAGACTCGAGAGACATACGTTAAGAACCTTGAGCTTCTAAAGGCTGTATATGATAGGGGGCTCCTTGTTAGAAGGATTAATGTTAGGAAAGTATTAGTGCTACCTGGAACAAGAATGTGGAGTTATGGCGATAGTATTATCCGTCGACATAGTAGTATTGCGAAATGGTTTGAGAGAAAAGTTCAGGAATACTCTATGATGTTTTTAAAGAGGATGTTACCTCCTGGATCAATCCTTAGAGGTCTTTACGTAGAGTATTACGACGAGATACTAGGAGTCACGTTTGCTAGGCAGGCAGGATCATATCCTTTAGTTGCTGAGATACCTTGTAAGCTTAGGAGGCCAGCATACATTGACGTGTGTATCTATGGGTATAGTGGTAGGAGCGTTAGGGCACTACCAGTACCATTAAACCCTAATAGGACTCCTTTAACAATGCTTGCAAAGATTCTGGGAAGGCGTAAAGCGCAGAGAGTGGTTTCGGAGAGGCCTCTCAATAATGCTAAACTTAAGAGGATAATGGTTGAAGAAGGTATAGAAGATGGTTTACTTGATTTAAATGGCTATGCCTGTGCCTCCTGATAATAAGCTTTCAACAAGCATAACACACTTTTCTGGGCCTAAAGGCTAAGGCAGAGCTGGGAGACGCTAGAACGTTATCGAGGTAGATGCCCTGTTGACAACTCATAACCGTTTAAGAGTAGCTGACTATGACCCTAAGAAGAGGGTCATCAAGATAGCTGGCAAGGAGATTAAAGTTGGAGGGCCTATCCCCCACCTAAAGCCCAATGAAAGGCATGTAGCTTACACAATGAGTCTCTGTCCTCAATGCTATAGACTTTTACCTGCGAGAATCTATGAGCGTGAGGGTAGGATATGGATTAGGAAGATATGCCCTGAACATGGAGAGGTAGAAGAGCTGTATTATGGGGATGCAAGGATATACTATAGATTCTTTAAGTATGAGGAGGAGGGTAGAGGAACAGTAGCCTACGTGGATGATGTAGCACCATGTCCCTTCAATTGTGGTTTATGTCCTAAGCATAGAAATCATACAGCGTTGCTAAACATTGTGTTAACTAATCGTTGTGATCTAAGTTGCTGGTATTGCTTCTTCTACGCTGAGAAGGCAGGCTACGTCTACGAGCCAACAATAGATCAAATACGCTCAATGATAAGAGCTGTTAAGCGTCAAGGTGTAACAATAGCAGTTCAGTTAACTGGTGGAGAGCCAACATTAAGAGAGGACCTTATAGAAATAATTAGAGTTCTCAAAGAGGAGGGTGTTAGGCATGTACAGCTTAATACTCATGGAATCATCTTTGCTAGATTATTCTGGGAGAGAGGAGTTGAGGAGGCAGTAAACTATGCAAGATCGCTTAGGCTTGCAGGAGTCAACACAGTGTATCTTAGCTTTGATGGTGTAACACCAAAAACTAATCCTAAGAACCATTGGGAAGTACCGTACATTCTGGAAGTATTTAGGAAAGCTGGTATGACCAGCACGGTTCTAGTCCCAACAGTAATTAAGGGAGTTAACGATCATGAACTTGGTGATATAGTTAAATTTGCTGGCAAGCATTTAGATGTCGTTAGAGGAGTAAACTTCCAGCCTGTAAGCCTTACAGGAATGATGAGGAGTGAGGAACGGAGGAGGTACCGGATAACTATACCGGAAGTTATAAAGCTTGTTGAGGAACAGACTAATGGCCAGATACCAGCTGATGCATGGTATCCCGTTCCAGTAGCAGCGAAGTTTGCATATCTTGTAGAAAGCATTACTGGTGAGGAACAGTTCTGTATGGGCAATCATCCCGTATGTGGTGCTGCAACCTATGTTTTCGTTGAAAGGGGACCTAAGGGTGTACCTTCAAGGTTTGTTCCTCTTTCAAGCTTCTTTGATATAGATGGTTTCATAGAGTACATGGAGGAGAAGATTCTTGAGTTTCTCGATCAAAACTTAGCTAAAAAGACTAAGCTTAGTAAGGCTATAAAATTAGGTAGAATAGCATTAGACCTCTCTAAGTTCGTTGATAAGTCTAAGATGCCTAAAGACCTCAATATCACAAAGATACTATGGAATATATTCGTTAAGAGAAACTATGATGCCTTAGGGGAACTACACTATAAGATGCTTTTCCTAGGTATAATGCATTTCATGGACTTATACAATTATGATGTGCTAAGAGTTATGAGGTGCAACATACACTACGCAGTACCTGATGGAAGAATAATACCGTTCTGCGCCTTTAACGTTCTAAGCGAACTCTACAGAGATTATATACAGAAGAACTATAGTATACCCTTGGATGAGTATGCAAGGTTGAAGGGTAAGGATAAGATAGGTGATGCCATTAAATATCGTAGGGACGTGAGGAAGCTAGTAAGTAACCCTATATACTACCAAGCATATGAGGGTATAGTTCCTAGGGAAAAGTTGAGCATTAAGGGATGATGCTAGCCGCCTAAACTGAGTACGTTTTGGTGAAGAATCTTTTACGGGCTGACCTCTAATCTCAAACGATATCAGTTAGCCGCCACAACATCATCTTAGACGTAATGGTCAGTGGTCAAGGGTGATCATCATGCTCCTTGTGGATGCTCACTGCCATCTACATGAATATAGTGAAGAAGATATTAAGCGTATTCTCTCTAAACAACCATTAATAATTATCGCTGTTAGTGATGACTACCTATCAAGTCTACGAACATTGGCTCTGGCGAGAATGTACAAGCAAGCAGTTATCCCATGCTTGGGAATTCACCCATGGAGTGTACATGAGCTAGCTGACCCTATTGCTGAGGCTAAAAAGATCGTAAGGTTATGTGTAGATGCAAACGTTAATTGTATTGGTGAAGTCGGGCTTGATAGAAAGTTTTATCCAGAAACTTTCGATATTCAACTTAGAGTTTTTAAAGTATTTCTTGAAGCTGCAAGAGATTATGACATGGTATTGAATATTCATGCTGCTGGAGCTTGGGATGATGTTCTAAAACTTCTTCTCCAGTATCGTATACGTAGAGCTCTAATACATTGGTATACTGGTCCGCTAAGCTTACTAAATGAGATTGTGAAACATGGATATTTTATTTCAATAAATCCAGCTGTAAAAGTTCAGAAGAAGCATGCAAATATAGCTGAGAGAGCACCACTAGAGTCCATTCTTACCGAGAGTGATGGACCGTATAACTATCGTGGTCTAAAGCTATCACCTCTGTTACTACCAGATACTGTTCGAGAACTGTCAAGGATTAAAGGAGTAAGTTATAGTAGTGTAGTGGAGGCGGTTAGGAACAACGTGTATCGCTTATTTAGTTTAGATCTCAAATAAGTATATTGATTTTCTAGCTGGAAGTGAGACATTAACTACTTTTACGCTGTCAACAAGTGCCTCAAGTCTTCTAGATTTATGTGCATGACCATGTAATACTAGATCAGGCTTTGACTCAATTATTGCCTTCTCCATGAACCTACTACCCATTTCAGGCCATATGCTCTTATCCTCACCCTCTAGAGTCTTGTATGTTGGAGCGTAATGCATTGCAACAATAACCTTGTAGCCTTTAGATTTTAACATGGTGACAGTATTCTTTAGTTTTAAGCACCTCTCGATGTATACTCTTGAGAGTTCAGGATGATGCTTTCTTTGCCATCTCGTTAATCTATCTAAGGCTCCACGTGTACCATATATAGCCACTTGGCCTTCAATTACGTAGTTATCGTTTAGCCATATTACGTCCTTATATCGATTGACGTATTGTTCTTCAGTCCCTATAAATTCTTCATTGCCAAATACAGCTATTATCTTAGCATTAGGAAGATATCTCTTTGTAATCTGAATCACATTTCTATAACCATCAATTCTACCTCGATAAACCATGTCTCCACAGAAGATAATAATGTTGACATCTTTACATTCCTTGCAAGCTGATAAAGCTGTAAGATACTGGATATAGTATCTAGGGTAATGAACATCCGCTACAGCAGCTAAAATCATCTCCTACACCATATACACCATAGAAGAATTGTGCGCGGTGAATACGTCCCTGCTCCGCTCATCCAGCTCGGGAGTTTCCCGAGCGTTGCGGAGCCTCTATAAAAAGTTCCTAGCTAATTAAGTTTTTAAGCTTATATGTTTTGTTAACAGCTAGAAGCTACGGAGGATGAGAGAGGAGGAGCTGAGGCTACACGATGAGGAGGCTGAGCTACGCTGATTACGCGTTCCAGATTAAATAGTTATCGTAAATATATCTCCATAATCATCTTAGTGTTAGCTATTATGTTTTCAGCATATATATTATGGTTAAAGGGGCTCTCAAAAACTATTAGCATAACTGATTTTATAAGTGATGAATGCTGGTATGTTACAGCATCAATAAATATCGCTAGAAAAGTGTTTGGCTTAAAACTCATTCCTAAAATCAACTCCACGCATGCTCTCTACACTATAGTTTATAGTGGTACTTGTACGTGGAAGAACATAGCTTCTACACTGAGATCGTTCAATGTAAAGTTCTCTATTGAGAAGACAAGCTATACCCATATAAGGGCTTTTGCAGTTGTTATCCCCTTGAGGGAGGTTAATAAATTCATTAGAGTAGTTCGTGAACTTAAGTGCGTCAATGATATTTTTCCAGGGCTTCTTCCAGATGCTGAGAACGTGAATAGTTACCTTAATCTTGAGCATCCACCATTAATCAAGTATATCTTTATGATTCTCATGTATTATTATGGCTTCGATCTTAGTATTATTAGAGTTGTTGCTTACATGTTTTGTCTACTAGCTCTAATAGCTATGGGCTTTGCAAGCTTTAAGATCTTAAGTAGATCCGGATATGGATGGTTGTCCCTGTTCTCCATTTCGGCGATAACAATATCAGTTGTAATGTTTGATAGAAGTATTCAAGCAATGTCCTCTGTTGGTATGCTTGATGTATTTGCAGCTTCACTTGACGTGATAGCCATAGTATTGGCATTATATGAGCGTGATATTGCTTCAAGTATTATTGTGGGTCTAAGTGGTTCAGCAAAATTTACAGGATTTTTCATCATGCCTGGATTAGCTTTATCCTCAATTATTAGAGGGAGAGTGAGAAAGGCAATAGCTTACATAATCATACCATTCATAGTCTTTATAGCTACCTCCATTCCCTTAATAATATACCTCTCTCCCAAAGGCTGGTTAGACGAGTTAATATCGTCACTTAAATGGCATATGACTAGTAGGCCTAGTGGACCACCACCCTGCACTCCTCTAGGCTTACTGCTTGGTGAGCCAGGGTTTACATTATACTATGTTGCAGGTAAACCATTAATTACTGCTGCATCAAATCCAGCAAACTGTATAGCGGGACTTGTTCTTGCTATAGCTTCAACACTCCTAGCTGTCATCAGTTATTGTTGCTACGAAGACAACATGTATTATCTCGTTTTTACTCCTGGTCTATGCTACTTGTTTAGTGTAATAGGTTATGTAGCTGTTTACCTAGCTGGAAACCACACTCTGTATAATTTCTATGGTGTTCATCTATCATTGCTCTCCCTATTAACTCTCGTATCCTTCCTAGGCTTAGTTGATGCTGACATAATCTCAAGGTTGAAGAAAATAAAAGTTGTAGGTAAATGTGATTATGAGAGGTTTAGTCGTACAGTATGTTTCATTGCATTCATACTTGGTATGGTGTGTTCGATTACTCTATGTGGCTTGTATGAGGTTAAACTAAGCTTGGGTTCTATATCTGGTCTATTCGCTCAGGGCTTTTTCAATCCTGTTTATAGTGTAGTAGAGCTTTTAACCTTAGGTAAGGTGGGAAGGCTTGTCCTAGCTCTACTAAGCATCATACTGGTTATGGTATTATTGTCTTTAACACGTTTTACCAAAAACTCGCCAAGCTTACCAATAGCGTTTATAGAGTTCTTCTCTCTCGGCTTTATCTCGTTCCTCACTCCTTCAATGGTATTAGCATTACTATTATTAGCTACATTAATGTTCATACAGCAAAACACCAGTCTTGTCATGGATATCTTGTTGGGCGTCTTATCA
>CAZTPV010000095.1:0-3134 GCA_964615085.1 uncultured Desulfurococcales archaeon | reverse complement strand
GGCCGAGCGCCACGGTTCCCCGGCGGCCGCATCACCGCCCTGCAACAAGAAAGGCTCCAGGTGCCCGGCCCTGTCGAAGCGCCTCTCGTCGCCGACGAGCCATTCACATCCCCATATAGTTCCGTCGAGACCGTAACCGGTGCCGTCCATGATCACCCCGACGACGGGGCCGTCCAGCCCGTGCTCGGCCATAACCGCCGCCATGTGGGCGTGGTGATGCTGAACCTCTATAAGCTCTGCATCGTACTCAAGAGCCATACGTACTCCTAACCTTCTATTAGCGTAGAAGGGGTGTCTATCTAGGACAATAAGTTTGGGTTTAAGATTGTAGACTTCAATAAACCATCTAAGCTCTTTCTCAAGATCGCTTAACTGTCCAGGCTCATCTAAATCCCCTATAAACTGTGTTGGAACAATCTTATCCTCAAAGGCTATAGCGCCACAGGTTTGAAGCTCCGCCCCTAATGCCACGGACTCGACGAGCTTAAAGGGTGCTCTTAGCCAGGTGGGTGCATATCCACGAGCCCTTCTAATTATTACTGGTTCTCCGTCAGTGAATCGAACTACGCTATCATCAACCCTATGTACTATATCCCTATCGTGTGCAACTATGTAGTCTACAACATCGCTTAGCTCTGTAATAACACACTCTAAGCTAGTACACATAGGCCTACCATGCTTATTACCACTCGTCATTATTAGGAAACCATCCCTAACCTTCTCTAAGAGTAGCTGCTGAAAACCAGTATATGGTAACATTACTCCTAGTGTTGTTAGATTTGGTGCAACAAGATCTGAAACTGGTGCCCCCCTCCTTTTAGGCAGTATAACTATAGGCCTTTGAGGAGACTCAAGGATTCTCCGTGCAAGCTCATCTACAACTACTAGCTTTGAGGCTACTGAGATATCTCTAGCCATTAATGCGAAAGGCTGCCGAGGTCTTCTCTTCCTAACTCTTAGCTTGTAAACAACCTTATCGTCGGATGCTAAGCAGGCTATGTGGAAGCCTCCAACACCCTTGATAGCTACTATAGCTCCTTCCTCAATAACATTAGCCGTAAACTCTACTGGATCGTCAACCTTAATCTCTTCACCCTTGTTGGTATAGACTCTTGTTCGAGGACCACATTTAGGGCAACTTATCCCTTGGGCATGGAACCTCCTTATGTTGTTAGGGTCTTCATAATCATGGCGACAGTCGCTACACAGCTTATACTTATTCATAGCTGTGTTACATCTATCGTAGGGAACTCTATACATCATTGAGAACCTAGGACCACACCAAGCACAGCTATTCCAATAGTATTTGTAGAATCTTGTGCTTGGATCATGAATCTCCTTTAGGCATTCACTACATATCGCTATGTCCGGAGGTATCATACTCCTCTTGTACATGGACTTACCGCTTTTAAGTATGCTGAAGCACTCATAGCCTCTAGGTTTAACTTCCTCTATTTCAGCATACTCTATTAATGCTGGTGGCGGCTTCTCTAAGACTAGTAGTTCTAAGAACCTTGAGAGATCTAGTGGACTACCCTCAGCCCATATCTCAACCTCGCTTCCCCCAAGATTCTTCACATAACCTTTTACACTAGCTTTCACAGCTATCCTGTAGATAAATGGCCTAAAACCTACACCTTGAACGATACCTGCCACTCTAATCCTAATAGCTCTCTTCACTATGATTCTTCACCCTTTCTTATCGTGCATAAAGCCAGCACGATACGCGGTGAGTTTCACTTATCCAGACGTCTGGAGGTCTTTCCCTCCTACACTTCTCTGTTGCATAGGGGCATCTTGGGTGAAACCTACATCCAGGAGGAGGATTTATGAGGTTTGGTACTGAGCCGGGTATTGCTTCAAGCTTGCTTATTCTAGTTAGAGGGTTTGGTACTGCTCTTAGGAGAGCCCTTGTATATGGGTGCAGAGGATTTGAGAAAATATCGTCTATAGTTCCCTCCTCTACTATTCTACCAGCATACATTACTGCTACTCTATCACACATTTCCGCTACAAGACCCATGTTATGTGTTATAAGCAGTATTGTTAATCCTTCCTCCTTTTTCAGCTTCTTTATCAAATCCATTATCTGAGCTTGAATAGTTACATCAAGTGCTGTTGTTGGCTCATCAGCAATAAGTAGCTTAGGTCTATTAGATAGGCTTATCCCTATTACGCCACGCTGCTTCATGCCACCACTAAGTTCGTGGGGATATGCTTTTACTCTACGAGCTGGATCAGGCATTAAAACTCTAGCGAGTATGGCTATGGCCCTCCTTATACCCTCCCTTATGCTTTTAACTCTACCATGCTCGTACATGGTCTCAGCTAGTTGATAACCTATAGTGTATAAGGGGTCTAACGAGGCTGCTGGATCCTGAAATACATAAGAGATCTCTGAGCCTCTTATTCTACGAATTTCGTCTTCCCCCAGCTCTAGGATATTAACTGGTTCACCAGGTCTTGGATAGTATAGTATCTTCCCTCTCACTATCCTACCAGGAGGCTTTATAAGCTTGGTAATGGCTTTCGCTGTTACACTCTTACCGCAGCCTGTCTCGCCTACAAAGCAGTAGGTTTCACCTCTACAAATAGTGAAGGTTACGCCATCAATAGCCTTAACTACACCAGCATAAGTGTAGAAATTTATGTAGAGGTCTTCAACAACTATTATAGGATCTTTACACGTCTTCACGTATAGCACCCTATTTTTAGCACTAGCTACAGCTATGATGGTGTCACTATAGTGGGGATTAATTACTTTTTAACAAAATGCTTTTTGACGCTTATAAGGGGGGTACATGTGTACTCTTAACCCACACGTGTTTAGAGTTATGGATGGGGTTGAGGCCTAGTTGAGATACGATGAAGCTTATAGAGAGGTTGCTAAGCTGGGACTCATTAAGGGTGAGCCACTAGTACTAGTTTACAGGCTTAAGAAGTACTTTCCAGTTAAAGTAGGAGTGTTCTCACGACGATGGGTTAGAGCTGTAGATGATGTAACTTTCACTATACCTAAAGGCTCAACACTTGGACTTGTTGGAGAAAGCGGCTCTGGGAAGACTACTGTAGGCAAGCTTATACTGAGGCTTCTAGAGCCTACAGCTGGGCATATATTCTTTGATGGTATGGAT